>JAOZKS010000145.1 GCA_029935255.1 Pontiella sp. | reverse complement strand
AAGCCCGCAAGACGCTGAAGAAGGAAACCATTGCAATCATTGGCTACGGCGTGCAAGGCCCCGCCCAGGCGCTTAACCTGCGCGACAACGGCTTCAACGTGATTATCGGACAATCCAAAAAATTCATGAAGGACTGGAACCGTGCCAAGCGCGACGGCTTCGTTCCGGGCGAAACGCTCTTCGAGATCGAAGAGGCCGTGCAGAAAGGCACCGTCATCCAATACCTGCTCTCCGATGCCGCGCAGAAAATCTGCTGGCCGCAGATCAAGCGCAACCTTAACGAAGGCGACGCGCTCTACTTCTCGCACGGCTTCTCCATCGTCTACAACGACCTCACCAAGATCATTCCGCCGGAAAACGTCGATGTCATCCTCGTGGCTCCGAAAGGCTCCGGCCTGAATGTTCGCCGCAACTTTCTCAGCGGCGCAGGCATCAACTCCAGCTTTGCCATCCACCAGGACTTTACCGGCAAAGCCGAGGAACGCTGCATGGCACTGGGCATCGGGATCGGCTCCGGTTATCTCTTCCCCACCACCTTCGAGAAGGAAGTCACCTCCGACCTCGTCGGCGAACGCGGCATCCTGATGGGTGCGTTGTCGGGCGTGATGGAAGCGCAATACGACGTGCTTCGCAAAAATGGACACAGCCCCTCCGAAGCCTTCAACGAGACCGTCGAAGAGCTCACCCAAAGCCTCATCCGCCTCGTCGACGAAAATGGGATGGACTGGATGTTCTCGAACTGTTCCGCCACGGCACAGCGCGGCGCGCTCGACTGGGCACCCAAATTCAAGAAGGCCACCCTGCCCGTCTTCAAAGACCTCTACAAATCCGTCAAAAACAAGGACGAAGCCAAACGCGTGTTGCGGATTTGCGGTGCGAAGAACTACAAGGAGCGCCTCGACAAGGAACTCAGCGCCATGCACAACTCCGAAATGTGGAAAGCGGGCGAAGCCTCCCGCTCCTTGCGCCCAAAAGGCAAAGCCAAGGAAATCGCCAAAGGCACCAAGGGTGTCGGCGGCCGTGCCGGCAACTAGACTCAAACTTAATACCGAAAGCCCTCCGTGTACGCGGGGGGCTTTTTTCCGCCAATCCAAAGAGATCTCAATGAGACAAACGTTCCGCATATTGAAAGCCGCACTGTTGATTATACTGACTCCGGCCCTGCATACCCCGGCCGGAGAGGCGGTCTCTGCAAAAAACGGAAAGGTGGATCTCTTCGGAGGGCGCGTGGACGGAAACACGAGCTGGAACGCTTCGGGCAGCTATTCCATTCCGTTAACGACCTATTTTGGAGCCCAGTTCGACGGCCTGTACGGCCAGCTCGACAACCGCAGTGTATTTGGCGGAGGGGCTCATGCATTCTGGCGCAACTCCGACTATGCCCTGCTCGGCCTGACGGCATCCTATCTCCAGCACCGCAACGCCGACCTTTGGCAGATCGGCGGCGAAGGGGAGGTCTACTGGAACCAGATTACCCTCGCCGGGCAACTCGGCAATCAATCGGGCGATTTGGGCAACGATGCCTACGGCAACATGGATGTGCACTACTACCTATCGGAAGACAACCTGATGCTCTCCGGCGGCGGCGGACAGTTCGACGGCTCCACCGTCTGGGGCGGCGGCGCCGAATTCCTTACCGGCCTCGGCGGGCTCAGTCTCTTTGCCACCGGCGGACGGAGCGGAGATGGAGCCTACTATGGCCTTGGCGGATTCCGCTATTATTTTGGAGCCGAGAAATCGTTAATGCTCCGCCATCGCGAGGACGATCCAGCCAACCTGCTGCCCCGGGGATTAGATGCCTTATAGACGGGGTTAATTCCCGCTCTTCCACCACCGGGTCGGAACGAACCCAAGCAGAACCACCGCAAGCTGGGTGAGCACAAAGACCACCAGCCAGAAGGTGGCAGACTGGGTGAAGCCGTAGGAGTGCAAGCCAACGCTCAGCTGATTGACGCCAAACCACGACCAGGCCGTGACAATGTTTCCGGAAACGGCCATGATGGCGAAGCCGCGCTGTTCAACCATCCTGCCCCAGCGGGCGTGCAGCATGATGGCGTTCCAGATCACAATCAGCAGCGCCCCGTTTTCCTTGGGGTCCCAGCCCCAGAAGCGCCCCCACGAGTCGTCGGCCCAAAGGCCGCCGAGGACGGTTCCCACAAAGCTGAGCAGTAGAGCGAAGCAGGTGGTCCCAACCATCATGCGGAACATATTTTCTTTGGTTTCGGCATCGAGACGGCGGGTGAAGAGTCCGGCAAAAATGTAGAAAATGCCAATGGTGCCGGAGACAAACGTGGCCATATAGCCCAGTGTGACGGTGATGACATGGGTGGCGAGCCAGAACCGAGTGTCGAGTACCGCGCGCATCTGCTCCATCGTGTCGCCATCCCCCGCCAGAAAGTGTGCAATCAACAAGGTGGAAAAGCCGGCAATGCCGCCAACCAAGTTTCCCATTCCCGCCGCTTTTTTTCGAAAAGCCAGCTCGATAATGATTCCCGCCGCAACTGCCGCCCAACCAATGAAGATGGCGGAAGAGTATAGGTTGGTTACGGGTGGATATCCGGAAAGGAAAACGCGTGCAATGATGGCGAACGTGTGCGGAATGAATGCGCAGACCATCATGGTGCGCGCCGCGCCAAGCAAGCCATCCTTGCGGAACAGCCAACCAAACAGACTGAGCACAAAAACGAGCAGATAGAGGTTGGCCGACTTCATGAAGGCGCCTAAGCGGTTGTAGAAAACTTCAAAGGACAGCTTTTCGAAAACGGCTGGATTATCGCGCTGGAGCAAAGCGCCGTATTCCATCAACTCGCTATTGAACAATGCAACATTGCCCTCTCGGTAGGCGGTCTGCATGACGCCGATGTGGGTGGCCAGTGGGTCAACGGCCACGTCGTGCCCCTCGATGACGGAGTTCATGGCAGGGTGCGCAGCGAGCAAGGTGCTCATAAGCGGACGCCAGCGGGGATTTCCTGAAACGGGAGGAATCACAAGAGGAATGGAATAGTTTTCAAGCTGCATGTAGCGTTGCGCCACGGCCATCAGCTGCTCCTTCGGAAGGGTGGATGGATCTTCGAAGGAAGCCATCACATTCTGGAAGAGGTAGAGCTTGTTCGCCACCTTCATGATCTGCTTGTCGTAGAGATCGCGTTGTCGATCCGCCTTTCCATAGGCCGAGCGCGCAGCGCCGTCCAGCGTGTTGAGTGCAGGCATGAGTTCGCGGTAGGAATAGCGAAAGCGCTTGCGCTCTTCGAGGCCCAGGCTGGTGAGCACATCGAGGTTTTCGATGCGGAACACCGCATAATCCATCGCTTCGGGGCGGCCGGAAATAGTATCGAGCAGCCACTGGGTGGCTGAAATCTTCTCGCCGGCTTCGTTCTTTACGGACTGCTTGTCCGAGAGCACGGTCAGCAGGTTGCGCGCAAAGGTATCGATCGGTTTTTTGCGCCCTTCGAACTTTACGGGAAGATGCGCGAACGCATTAAGCTGAAGATCTGTAGCGGCCTCTTCCGGCGGCTTCACCCCGTTCTGGAAAAACCAGATGCAAAACAGGACGACCAGTGCATTGGAAATGCTGCGCTTCATGGCGCACTCCTCCGTTTTACATACCTTGAAAGGGACTGGATGAACTGCGCGGTCATGCCGACAAAGACGATCATGCAGGAGAGATAGGGAATCATCCAGCTATCGTTGTGCACCACTTGCAGAACGGTTCCGCTGTTGTCAGGCAGGTAGCCGGACTGGTAGAAGGTGCGGCGGGCGTAGCGCAGCGGGTTGTTCATCCAAATGCGCAACTCGCGGTTCACATCGTCGCCTTCGTTGATGAGTAGGATCTGGCTGGCGAAATCTTTCGGCATCTGCGTGCCCTCGTATTTTTCGTGCACGAAATCAAGTAGCTTGATCGAGTATGGGTTGCCGCTGGGGGAGGTGATGTATTCGCGGCGGAAGCGGAAATAGACGGCATAGTCCTTTTCGCCTACCTTAATGTTTGTCGGCATATCCCAGGCACGGTTGACGAAGTTGGGATAGAACCAGATCGAGAGGATGTAGCGGCCAAGGGAATCTCCGGTCGCGCGATTAAACAGCTCCACATCGACCGCCGGTGCATTCCGCGCTCCGCCGGTTCCACTGACTTCGGGTTGTTCGGCAACATAGAGGCGCGAACCGTGGCCCTCGTATTGCGGGTATCGGGTAAGCAGGCCTTCTGGAATATTACTCAACGGCTGCGGCCGGGTTGAGTTGAGGATGAAACGATTCACGCGGATGTCGATCGGCAGGTCTTGGGGCTGGATGACGGCCCCATTCTTGAGTTGCTTATCGGAGACCACCGTCACGGTATCGAAATCGGGATTCGAGATCTCGGTGAAGGCCAGTTCCAGCTCCTGGGAGTGGTCAATGAAGTTGACGGTTTCACCTTCTTTGATCGTCATCGTAGCTTCAACTGCGTAGAGCGCCGTGGCAAACTCGCCGATTAACAGAAAAAGGATTCCACCGTGCAGGAGCACCATTCCGGCACGCTTGCGATAGAGGAGCAGGCAGGCTATGTAAAAAACGACCGCCGCAAGTGTTCCCCGGCCAAGCCGCAGGAAAACCCGCCAAAACGCATCGCTCTCCGTGGCGGCCACCGGGGCTGAACCCCAGCCAAACATAACCCCAACCGTGACCAGCACGCCCAATAACAGAAAGAGAATTCCCGCCACCTTACGGCCTCCGGAAACCTGTATCTTAAAACTGGCCCAGTGCACCATGATCAAGTTAATGACCAACAGCCAGCCAATCAGAAAGCCTCCCGGGAAGGGAATCCGCACATGGGGGATGTCCATGGAGCGCGGAAAAAATACATAGAGATCGATCCATGCGATGACACACCGGAAATATTGATCCATCACCGTCCAGATGCCCTTGTCCACCTGCGCCAGGGTTCCGGCGAACACCAGCACCATGCTCAAGGCCAGCAGAATGACCGTCAACTTGAGCGAAAGGAAAAAATCGACCCCTTTTTTCATGAGTGGTTATGGCCGTCAAACTGGATGGATTCAAGGAAGGCGCGAAGGTCAGCGGCATGGTTCTTGAGCTCATCGACGGAGCCTTTAGCGGTGAAATACCAGTATTGCGGGGCCAGATCGACGATGGCCGCGATGATGCCTTTCCCGCCCTCTTCGTTGTAGATCTCGATGTAGTTCACCGCGTGCCCGCCCGCCTGGAACGCGACGAGACCTTGCGCAATGACCTCGGGCGAAACAGGCGGCAAGCCCACTTGTCCGCGCCAGCGGTTGACGTTGCTCGGCACATCGCCCATGGAGAGCGAGATGAGATAGAAGTCGATGGAGGTGCCTTCAATGGAATAGCTCGCCTTGCGCATCGCCGAACTGGATGAAACCTCGGACCACCCCTCGGGCAGTTTGCTGGTGAAACCGGCGGCGGCGGGAGCCCTTGCGGCATGAGCCGCCTGCACCGCCTGATTATCGGCAGCCGACCCCATCGTTTGCACCGGAGCATTGGCAACCGTTTGCTTGGGCACCTGATACGTGCTCGGCTCCTCTCCTCCGCAAGCCGTCAGAAAAAGCAGCGAAATTAGTAGAAAAACATCGTATTTCATCATCCACATCCCGTTGTTGTTAAAGGGCGGCAAATATAGAAATCCGAAAAACCATTGTCGATGAATAAGACCATGTATTAACGGCACGAAACCTTATTCAAAGGGCATCACAATGGCTTGATCAAAGGGCATGCCTTCCAATGCGCTTATTTCGAAGAGCATGGCATCGCCGCGCTCTTCAACCGGCTGAACAGGCGATTGTGGTTTAATTTCCGCGACGGGTGCGACAACCGTTTCAACTTCCAAAGGTTGAGCGATCGGTTCATTCACGCGCGGCATTTCTTCCAAGGACATGGGAACCGGCTCCTGCACCAGAACGACAGCAACAGCATCCAAGTCCTGCACCGCTACAGGCTCAACACGATCCGGCATGTACGCATAGAACGCAGATGCGACCAATACCCCATATAGGATGATCCGTACGGCTTTCATATCTGTGTGCCTGCCGATGAATTATTTTTCGACCAGCACCCAACAGATGTAGCAAAATCCACGCCAATGTAAAGCCTGAGGCTACTGCTCAAGCCGGACATCCACTCGGTAGAAGTGCGCCGAACCCGCGCGCTCGACCGTGTCGGTGTAGCTGTTTTGAGTGTACGGGAGATTGATGGCCCCGGGCAGGTAGTTGGTCAGGGATCCGTATACCAAATTGACAGAATAACCGACGTTGTAGAGTCGTCCCTCCACCGTATTCCAGTTTACGACAAACGGCGCCCCATTCGAGAGGGGTGTTGAGAAAGAGGTTACCTTGAAGACCGATCCTGTATTATTGGGTAAAGTGCCCGCAATGTATTCCGTCAGGTTGTCCGAACCGTCGCCATCCAGATCCGCTGTGGCGATCGCATTCGTTGAGCCGTTAAAATACAGGGTTTCCCAAAAGTCCGGCATGCCGTCGGCGTCCACATCCCCTGTATTTCCGCTAATCAGAAGTGAATAGTGCTGCGTGCCGCCCGTCAAAGAGGCTTCATCGAAATCCACCGTGATTGTATACAGCCCCGCCGAAGGCATCGAAATATAGACCTGCTCCACATTGTCGACATTGTTTTCTCCGGAGGTCGTCGCAGGATCATCTGGGTTCGTATAGCTGAGTTTGTATGGGTAAAACGTTCCGCTGGGTCCGGTAACTTTTAAATCAAGGTCATTGACGAGGTCAGGATCTCTGTTGTCATCAGCCGAGGTC
>JAOZKS010000501.1 GCA_029935255.1 Pontiella sp. | reverse complement strand
TTATTGGATGTACACTACTCATTGCCTTGATGGCCGGTTGCGGCGGAGAAGGCTTTTACGTAAAGAAATATTCCGAGGAATATGCACGGAAAAACCTAGTGCCGGTGGCACCTGCGAAGACCTATGCAAGTGCCAAGGAACTTGCAACCGAGGCCTACGGCCGCGTTGACATCATTTCGGTCAGCGAATACGACCAGCTCGTCCAGAGCGGGAAACCCCACCTGTTGCTCGATATCCGCGAGAAGAAGGAATTCGAGGCGGGTGCCTACGAAAACGCAATACTCCTTCCGCGCGGCGTTCTTGAGTTCAAGATCTTCGATCCGGAGAAATGGAAAACTGTCACGGCCGACCGCCCCCTTCCTTCGAAAAAGGAACCGATCGTGATCTATTGCCGGAGCGGTCTTCGCAGTGCGCTGGCCGCCGATAGTCTCCAGCGTCTTGGGTTTGCGGACGTCAAGATCATCCGAGGGGGTTGGGAACAACAGAAAAAGGGTCTTGCCGACGAAGGTTCGCAACCGGTCAAGCGCGAACAACCGCCGGTGAAGGTCATTGGCCTGTTTAAGTCGGGCGAAGAGATGGTGGCTGCGGCCAAAGCGCGGTGCAGTGCGATCTCGGTCGCCAAGCTTGAAGATTACCTTGCCGCGACCCCGAACGTCTATCTGTTCGATCTCCGCCAGCCCAGCGAGTTCAAAGCCGGGCACATCGATGGTGCCATCCTTTCGCCGCGGGGCGTATTCGGATTCCAGGCGAGCATTCAAAAGAAATGGGCAAAGGTGGAGACCGCGCGCGCCATTCCCGGCAAAAGCGACCCGATCGTCATCTACTGCAAGAAAGGCTCGCGCAGCGTGCTGGCGGCCGATGCCTTGCGTTCGCTTGGATTCACGAACGTTCGCTATATCGAGGGTGGCTGGCTGCAGTATAAGGAAGGCCCCAAGGTAGTGGTCGACGATGGGGGCTGCGGGTAGCTACACATTGGGAGCCGCTTGCAAGGCCTCTTGGTCTTGCAAGTGGCCTGTGTGCTTACAATTTTTTAGAGGGCTCGGCGTTGTGTATGGCATGAGCCATTTCCTGCGATATCTCCTTATTGGTGTATTCCTCCTCCTCTCCTCCTTCCTCCTACCTAGCCACGCCGTCCAGCCGGTGTTGTCGATGGACTCCGACCGGGTTCTGGCGTGGGATGGCGAATCGAGATGGGTCTACGATATCGAATATTCCCTCGACCTCGCGGATTGGACGAACAGCACTATTTCTCGAACGGGTGACGGATCGGCGATCCAAATCCCCGTTGCGGATATCCTCGCAGATCCAAATGCCGGGCAAGCGTTTTTCCGGCTCCAAACACGCTACCAAGAGAACGAGGAGGGCGAGTTTCAGGACATGCTCACGCCCGCCTACTACAACGCCGATGCGGGCGATCCGTTCCGGAACGAAATAAACCGAGCCATCTATTATTTTCAAAGGGAACCGTTGCATCATCCGTTGCAGGATGGAACCAACGCGGTACCGGAATTCACGGTCCAAGCGGTGTTTGGCTCCACCAAGGGACGGCCTCCGAATCAATATCATCCCGCCGTGGATATGCATGTGGGAACCGCCGAAACCGCAGTCGAGTTGTTCGCTGTCCATGACGGGATTGTTGCTACATACCGGGATGCCTTGAAATATCGGCACTACCTCTCCATCTCAAAACCCATTGTGGACGACAACGGGCAACCGATTGGAATGCTGGTCACGCTCTATGCCCACATCGACTTGGATTTGGACGAGGCCGACGGCCTGTTCCTGGATGGGCAAACCGTTAACCAGGGGGATCTGGTTTCCAAGCACCTCTATTCCGATACCGTGGGTGGCCCGCACCTCCATTTTGAAATGCGCTACTACCGGCCCGGCGATACCGGCGAGGAAAACTTTTATGGAATCATAGGCGCAACCCTGACGGAACCCTCGGCCGGGCCGTGGATTTATGGCAAGTGGGATCCAA
>JAOZKS010000144.1 GCA_029935255.1 Pontiella sp. | reverse complement strand
AATCTACGACAACCAGTATAAGCTGCTCGAAGCACCGAATTTCAATGCCGATGAATTGGTGCGTACAGTGCGCGATTCCGGCGCGAAATACCTGATTTGGCTGACGAAACATCATGACGGCTTCTGCGTGTTTGATACGGAGTACACCGATTACAACATCATGAACACGCCGTTCGGACGCGATGCCACGAAAGAGATTGTCGACGCCTGCCATAAGTATGGCATCAAGGTGGCGCTCTATTATTCCCAGCCCGACTGGTATAATCCGATGTATGCGGCCGCCGAATATGAGCGCTATGCGAAGGAATATCTTTTTCCACAACTCCGCGAGCTGATGAGCAACTATGGCAAAATCGATGTGATGTGGTTCGACGGCCTTGGTCTTTCCGCCGACCGTTGGAATGGAGCCGAGTTGGTCAAAATGATCCGAACGCTTCAGCCGGGTATTATCCTGAACCATCGATGGCACCACCCGCAGTATCATGCGGGCGATTTCGACGGGCCGGAGCGACAGGTCGGACGTTTTCAAACGAACCGTCCGTGGGAAACCTGCACGGTGATTGGCGGCGGGTGGGCGTGGATGGGCGATGCTCCGGCCATGCCGTTGCCGCAGGCGATCAGCTTGCTCGTGCGCTGCGCGGGTGGCGGAGGCAACCTTGCGCTCGGCGTTGGGCCGCGAGGTAGCGGCGAGTTTGTTCCGGACCACAAAAAGCGCCTGCTCGAAATGGGCGACTGGCTGAAGCAATACGGCGAAACTATCTATGGCACGCACGGTGGTCCGTACATTCCCGGCATCTGGGGAGCATCGACCCATAAAGACAAGGTCATTTATCTGCATGTGCTCGCGTCGTGGAACGGGGTGCTGACGCTTCCGGCGCTGCCCGCAAAAATTAAATTCGCGGAAGTCCTATCCGGCGGAACAGCGGAGGTTGAGCAGACTGCGAAAAACCTCATCATCAAAATGGATACTGCGCAAATGGATCCGGTCGATACGCTCATTAAGCTGACGCTGGATCGTTCAGCCTCGGACATTGCACCGATCAAGACACTCGGAGACCCCGTTTCCATCGGCGCAACCGCATCGGCTTCGAGCGAGCGCAACCCGAGCAAGAGTGCGCAAAATGTGGTGGCCGCCAATGCAACCGAATTTTCGGAAGGTATTTTTGTTAAAAACACATGGGGGCCGGATTCGAAAGATCCGCAACCCTGGTTGCAACTTGTGCTGGCCAAGCCCGCGATCGTGAGCCATATTAAGCTGATGGAGGGTAGGTTTGGTAGTGGAAGCCGGGTGCAGGAATATGTGCTCGAAGCGAAAGTTTCCAACGAGTGGAAGACCATTCATTCTGGTCGATCCATCGGTGGCGACTGCAACATTCTTCTTGTCGAATCGGTAGTGAGTGACACATTTCGTCTGCATGTCCTGAAGTGGGACGGGCATATGGATCTCAATTCGTTTGAACTTTATGAATAGGAGAAATATGAAACAAAAATGGTTTGTACTGGGAATTGCAATATTGCTCGCCAACACCTCTTTCGCCGTGGACGGAGAGTATCTTTCCGACTTTGATCTGCTTTGGGATCGTACGCCGAAAGCGTACGAAGAGAGCGCCTTTCTCGGAAACGGGGAACTGGGCACCTGTATCTGGTCGGCACGGGATGAAATCCTGCATTTCGATATTGGCGATACGCGGGTCTATTCCGAAAAAAGCCGGGCACCGATCGGAAAGTTTATCCTAAAGACAAAAGGAACTACCTCCGATTTCTCGATGCGGCTGGATCTACACAAGGCGTTGGCTAGCGGAGCGGTTACGACGAGCAAAGGGACGGTTAAATTTCAATCGCTGGCTTCGGTGAAGCACGATGTCGTGATGGTGGAGTTCACGGTGACGGGTAATGAAAAAATTGACATTGAACTCTTTGCTTTGCCCGGCGCGCCGGCTGATGGACTCTACGCGATCCGGAAAGATAAGAGCGTTCAGCTTGATAATCCGAACGACTTTTCCGACCCCGAAACCTACAAGGCGATCATGGGGATGGGGCTGGTTAAAAAACTCGATCCGGAAGAACGGGGCGATGCCGATGGAATCGAATATCGTTTTGTTCCGCTTAAAGGCGGGCAGGGGTATGTTCTGACTTGGAAATTTGAAAAAGTCGCGCCCAACCGCTACCTGCTGGTTTGGACTACGGATTACAATCAGGATGTCAAAGCACTCTCCAAGACCGAGGGCGTTGCCGTCATAAAAAATGCACTGGAGGCTGGGCTTAAACAGGTCGAGCAGGATCATGTTGCCTATTGGTCGGACTATTTCGCCAAGCCCTTCATCTCTATTCCGGACAAACGGATCGAAGCCAACTACTGGGTTCAAATGTATAAATACGGCTCAGCCACTCGTCCGGGCGCCCTGCCGATCGATCTGATGGGGCCGTGGTTCCGGGCAACACCCTGGCCGCGCATCTGGGCCAACCTGAATGTGCAACTATCCTACCTGCCCATGGCGGTGGGGAACCAACCGGGGATTGCCTCCACGCTGGCGGATTGGATCGATGCAAACCACGACATCTTTATTCAGGCCGTGGATGAAAAATACCAGCACGACTCCGCTTCCTGCGGGCGCGGCACCAGCCCTTACGGCCCTACAGGCTTCTGGGGCGAGTACGGAAATTTTCTCTGGACGCTCCAGGACTATTGGCATTTCCTCCGCGTCTATCCGGATGACGAGCGCGCGGTGCAGAAGTTCTATCCGATTCTCAAGCGTGCCAATAATTTCCTCATCCACGCGCTCTCGAAAGGGGAGGATGGCTTGTGGCACATGCCCAAGGACACTTCGCCGGAATGGAAAATTCAGGGTGAAGACACGACCTATAATTTGGAGCTGTTGCGCTGGGGGTTGGAGACGGCCATCTATATAGGTGAACAATTCAATCTGAACGATTCGGATACCACCCGTTACCAGCAGATTCTTAAAGAACTGGTTCCTCTCCACGTCAGCGAAGATGGCATCATGCTGGGGAAAGATCTGCATCTGACCGGGGCGCATCGACACTTCTCCCATTTGATCGGTCTCTATCCACTGCGTCGGATCGACATTGATTGCGCCGAGGAGCATGCATTGTATCTCAAGACCATGGATCATTGGCTGGGGTTCAAGTTTGATAAGCCCCTGACCCGGCACTCTTGGAGCTACAAGGGCTACACGCGAACCGCTGCTACGGCCATGTATGCCATGCTTGATGAGCCGGAAAAAGCCCTTGATCAGTTGCAGCAGTATTTCGATCTCTATCTCTATCCCAATACCTTCTATCTAGAAACCGGACCCGTCATTGAAACGCCGCTTTCTTCTGCCGCAGCTCTGCAGGAGCTGCTGATTCAAAGCTGGGGAATTCACAACTATACAACCAATCTGGTTCGTCTGTTCCCCGGTATTTCTGCGAGATGGCCGGAGGCCTGTTTCGATGGGTTTCGTGCCGAGGGTGGATATACGGTCAGTGCGCGTTACACACAAGGGCAGACCCGGGCCTTCCGCATTACGGCCGATCGGGCGGGGCCGCTGCAGTTGCGGTTCAAGAGCGGTAAGGACCTCGCGAAAATCCAATCGACTCAGGGCAGTTCATGGAAAACCTCTTTTCTGAACGGATGGACGATTGTTCATGTGGATCTGAAAAAGGGAGAAAGTATTCACTACGGATCGGTGGAGGATTGCCGGATTCCGGTCGCCGACGCAGAAACCAAAGAAGGCCATTTCCATTTCGGACTAAATGAGTTTTACGAGAAAACTGGAGAAGTAGATCTATGAACCTGTGGAGAAGAAACAATAAAAAACGGAATTATGGCATATTGATTTTTGGATGCGTACTCGGGACGATTTCAAGTTTTTCGAGCCGCGCGGCCGAGCCAGAAAAAAGCGGTATTTGTTTTGCCATGTACACGGTGCAGGATCAGACGATGAAGATGATGGTTCAACTTTATCCGCTGGCGGATGGCGATAGCCGCGAGGTTAAACTCCAGGTTCAGAAAACCGGGGCGTGGAAGACGATTGCAACCGAGATGGTTCGCGAGACGAGCTATGGGAACAAGGCGCAGGATAAGGCTTGGAATTTGGTGTTTCGCGTCGAGAACTGGGATCCTTCCAACGATTGGAACTATCGGGTGGTTGCAAGGGGCGGGGCTTCCGTCTACTCCGGATTAATTCGCAAAGACCCCATCGATAAAAACGAGATTGTGGTTGCCGCCTTTACGGGGAATTCGAATCGGGATCGCCGCATGAAGCCGGATATTATCGCCAATGTGAAAGCACATGATGTGGATTTGCTGTTTTTCGCCGGCGACCAATCCTACGACCATAAAACCCATCTAAAGGCGTGGCTCTTGTTTGGAGAGCAATTCGGGGAGATCATAAAAGATCGTCCCACGATCGCTATTCCTGACGACCACGACGTGGGGCAGGGCAACCTTTGGGGCGCGGCGGGCAAGCAAACCCATAAAGGCGGTGGCGACGATGGCGGCTACTTCATGCCGGTTCAATATGTAAACGAAGTGCAGTTCGCCCAGACGGCCAATCTGCCGGATCCGTTCGATCCAACCCCGGTTGAGCGCGGCATCACCGTATACTACACCTCGTTGAATGTGGGGGGTGTGGATTTTGCCATATTGGAAGACCGTAAATTTAAAACCGGCCCGGCAGGGCTGGTTCAAACCCCCGGGCATAAACGCGCCGACCTGATGAACGATCCCGAGTTTGATGTTTCGGAACTGGATGTCCCCGGAACCGTATTGCTGGGAGATCGCCAGTTGGGCTTCCTGCGGGAATGGACTGCCGATTGGACCGGCACGGAAATGAAGGCCGTGCTTTCCCAGACCATCTTTGCGCAGGCCGCTCATAAAACGGGGCGATGGTTTGTGATCGCGGATCTCGATTCCAATGGCTGGCCGCAGACCGGGCGCAACAAGGCGCTGTCCGAAATTCGGAAAGGCTACGCTTTCATGCTGGCGGGCGATCAGCATTTGGGAACCGTTCTTCAACACGGCGTGGACGACTGGGGAGATGCTGGATTCTCATTTTGCGTCCCCTCTATTGTCAACTTTTGGCCACGCTCATGGCTGCCGAAGGAAAAGGGGGTGAACCCGATGGCCAACGGGCTGGAGCATACCGGTCAATTCAAGGACGGGTTTGGGAATAAGGTGACGATGTATGCCTACTCAAACCCGAATGAAGAGTGGAAAGAAATCGGAACCAAAGAGGATCCATTTGCCGGCGGTGCCGCCGGGCATGGAATTGTCCGTTTCAATAAAGAGCAACGCACCATCACCATGGAATGCTGGCCGCGCAATAGCGATGTGTCCGCGCCGGATGCGAAACCCTTTCCGGGCTGGCCCGTGACGATTCATCAGGAAGAAAACTATGGTCGAAAAGCCGTCGCGTGGCTTCCTCTCCTACGTTGTGAAGGGATGAACGATCCCGTGGTGCAAGTCATCAACGAAAAAAGAAAAGAGGTCGTTTATACGCTGCGCATTAATGGTTCGAGTTGGCAACCCAAGGTGTTTGAAGAAGGTTTGTATACGATCCGCGTGGGTGAAGGGGATTCGGTGCAGACCTTTTCCGGAGTTCAATCGGCCTTGAAAAAAGACAATGTCATCACGGTGAAGATTGCCCCCGGTGGGGGCTCCGGCATGACGTTGGTTCCGCAAAAGTGAATAAAGGAGAACGTATCCCGATGAAAAAAATAATTTGGTTAGGCCTGCTCTTTATGTATGCGGGAGCAGTGTTCGGCGAAACCCGCCCGAATATTATCTGGATCGAGGCGGACGACCTGATGCCGCGATTTATGAATAAACTCGGCGAGGGCTTTGGCTATACACCCCATCTTGACCGGCTGGCGACCGCTGGAACCTATTTCCCCAATGCGGTATGTCAGGGCATCATGTGCGGGCCGTCGCGCAATGGATTATTAACCAATCTCTATTCCCATAACCTCGGGTTCTACCGAAACGGAAACCTCAGGAATTTACCCAAAGGGATTTGGACGTTCGTGCCGACACTGAATGAAGCGGGCTATCAAACAGCCTATATTGGAAAGTCGCATATCAAAGCATCGGCGGACAATCCCGCCGCATCAAAAAACGAAGCGCTTCAAGGGTATGGCTTTGATTATGTGAACTGCACCGGCGAGCGCTATGCGCTGTGGAGTGCGCTTAGAAAGGGCAAAGATGTGGGCGAAGTCCCGTTTATCCAGCATTTGAAGAAACGCGGAAAATATAAGCAGTTCCTTAAAGATAACGATGGCTATGAGAATCGGAGCACGATGGAGGAGGATATCGATTATCTTGATGGCTTTACTGCACAGGTCGGGGTGGATTGGCTGACCCAAGGACGCGACAAAGAAAAACCCTTCTTCCTGTGGTTTAACTTTTGTCTGCCGCACGGTCCGTACGATGTTCCGCAACGATGGTTTGATAAAGTGGCGGATCTGAAAATCCCGCCGCCGAAAACGGATTCATTTGGGCATGACGTTCCCGAGCCGCTTCTGGTGGATAATAAATCGATGGACTCAAAAAAGGCGAAAAAAAACCGTATGGGAGAGGCCGCAAATGTCGCTTTCATGGATGGCCAGATCGGTCGCTTGATCAACGCCTTGGAATCGGCGGGGCAACTTGAAAATACGGTCGTTATCTTTTTCTCTGATCACTCCATCTTTCTCGGGAACCATGGACGTATGCACAAGGGAACGCTGTTTGAAGAGACGCTGGCCACTTCCATGATCGTCAGCTGGCCGAAGCGCTTTCCGCAGGATCA
>JAOZKS010000500.1 GCA_029935255.1 Pontiella sp. | reverse complement strand
GGCTAAACCGCCGATCGTTTTCGGCTCAAAAGCGCCAGACCCGCCAGCAGGATGAGGCCGATATTGCGTGCCACGTTTAACCAATCCATGGGCTTGGCCAGTGGCGAGTTGCCAAAGCACCCGCAGCTGAAGGCCGACCCGCGCAGCAGATTAACGATTATTCCACCGGTGAAAATCGCGAGCAAAACCAGCGCAATCCACAACGCCGCCACGCGGTATTTGGGAATGAACAACAGGCACAGCGCACACCCCATTTCCAGCCATTGAAAATACAGCGAAGCCATGTTCACCAACGCATCCGGCAGCAAATGGAAGCGATAGACCGACAGCGCAAAGTCCGCCGGATCAAGAAGTTTGTGGTAGCCCGAAATAAACACCGCCGCGATAATCAACGAGGCGATCCAATAGGCCAGGCGATAGATTTTTTGGTCGAGGGTCATCGCACGACCTCGCCACCATATTTCTCCCATGCCTCAAAACCATCGACGTAGAGAACAAGATTACTCGCACCCATCGCCTGTAGCTCAATGGCCAGCATCAGCGAATCGTCGCACTCGCGATTTGCGCAATAGACCAACAACTCCTTGCCACCATCGAGCAGTTCAACAATTGCGGGGAAATAGTCCTCCAACGACTGGAAAGGAACGGAGACCGCACCAGAAACATGACCCGCTTCAAACTCATCCGTCGACCGCGCATCCACAAAAATGGTTTCTAAAGTCTGGAACTTTTCGAGCGCAACGGAAAGCGGAACCACCTTGATCTTCTGCTTCGCCGCCTTGGCTTCCACATGCCGCGACCAATCCTGCACCCACGGAATCTTCCGAGGATGCACAAGGTTCGCCACCCCAGCCACCACCCCGCTAACCAGCAGGATGATTCCAATGCGTTTGAGGGTGGTTTTCATTCGTAGACGAGGCATCTTGCCTCGTTAGGGAAGGCTTGTGCGATAAAATCACCTTTGCGATGGATCGAAGCGTTTAATTTTACTCCGTCGGCTCTTCCGGAGAAGGCTCCGAAATCGGGGAGCCCTCTTCGGGGATTTCGGGAACATCTTCTTCGGGTTCGAGGACGGCGGCGGAGACGAGTTTGTCACCCTTCTTGAGGTTGAAGAGGCGGACGCCCTGCGTGTTACGACCGATGATGCGCAGGTCGCTCGCGCCAATGCAGATCATCTGCCCGCCTTCGGAGATGAGCATCAGGCGATGTTCACCGGTGACGGCATGCGCACTGACGACCTTTCCGTTGCGTTCGGTGGTCTGGATGCTGATGATGCCTTTTCCACCGCGGCTCTGCGTGCGGTATTCATCGAAGCTCGTGCGTTTGCCGTAGCCGTTTTCGGTGATGGCCATCATGGTCGATTCCGTATCGACGATTTCGATGGTCACGACTTCGTCGTTGCCGGTGAGGGTGACGCCTTTCACGCCGCGCGAAACGCGACCGAGCGGTCGGGCATCGGTTTCCTTGAAGCGGATCGCCTTGCCGTTTTTCATGCTGAGGATGATTTGGTCGTCCCCGTTGGTCAACTGAACGCCGATCAAAGAGTCGTTCTCATCGATATTAATGGCTTTCACGCCGGCGACCCGAACGTTTTTATAGGCCGCCAAGACGGTCTTCTTAATGATTCCGTTTTGGGTGGCCATGATCAGGTTGTGGTCGTGGTCGTCGAGCTCCCGGACGCAAAGGATGGCGGCGAGTTTTTCGTCCTGCGCCATTTGCAGCACGTTGGCGAGTGAACGACCACGGCTCTGGCGGGTGCCTTCCGGAACATAGTAGGCCTTGAGCCAGTACATGCGGCCGGCTTCGGTGAAGCAGAGCAGATAATCGTGCGTGGAGGCCGAGAAGATGTGTTCCACAAAGTCCTCGTCCTTGGTGTTCATGCCGATCACGCCCTTACCACCGCGGCGTTGCTGGCGGTAGGTATCGGTCGGGACGCGCTTGATGTAGCCGGTGTTCGAGAGGGTGATCACGCACGGCTCGTCGGC
>JAOZKS010000143.1 GCA_029935255.1 Pontiella sp. | reverse complement strand
ACCCTCGAAATCTCCAATGGAAACGCGACGCGCTACCAAGGCGGCTACGACTATTACCTGGAAGAGCGCGAAGAACGGTTGCGCCATCAGATCGCCGCCAAGAAAAACCAGGATCGTGAGCGCGAACAGATCGAAAGTTTTGTGCGCCGCTTCCGCGCCAAAAGCACCAAGGCCGCGCAGGTGCAAAGCCGGATCAAGCAGCTCGAGAAAATGGAAGTCATCGACGCGCCGGCCACCGTCGCCAACCTTTCAAAAATCCGGATCGGCGAGCCCCCGCACAGCGGCCACGAAATCATCCGGCTCGAACAAGCCGGTGTGACCTACGACCAAAAGCGCTGGATTTTCCAAGCGTTGGATATCAACATTAACCGCGGTGAAAAAGTGGCGCTGGTCGGCTACAACGGCATGGGAAAAACCACCCTGTTGCGCACGCTTGCCGGGGCGCTTTCTCCCAGCGCCGGGAAACGGGTGCTCGGCCACAAAGTCGTCGTCGGCTATCAATCGCAGGACTTCGCCGAAACCATGCCTCCCGAAAAAAGCGTCTTCCACATCGTAAAAGATCAGAGTCCGGCCGCCTCCGAGGGCGAAGTGCGGAAGCTGCTCGGCGGTTTCGGGTTCAGCGGCGACACCATTCAGAAAAAGTCGGGCATCCTTAGCGGGGGAGAAAAAATTCGGCTCGCCTTCGCGCGGCTATTCATTAATCCACCGAATTTCCTGCTCCTCGACGAGCCAACCACCAACCTCGATGTCAACGGCCGCGAAGCACTGGAAAGCGCGTTGAAAGAGTACAAAGGTGCCGTCTGCGTGGTCAGTCACGATGTCACCTTCGTCCGCAACATTGCCGAACATATTATCGCCATCGACGACGCCGGCGTTACGCGCTATCCCGGTGGCTACGATTACTACCTGGAGAAACTCGACCAGCGAGGAAGCGGGAGCGTGGGGCTGGAAACTGGCGGGTCGACCTCCTCGCAGACGATGCCCGAAAAGCCCGTCGCCAAAGGTAAAGATGCACGCAAAGCGCGGGCGCAACAGCGCGAGGCGGAAAAAGTGCTGCGCAAAATCGAAAATCAGGTTGAGAAATTGACCGAAGAGCAGGCCGCCCTTAACGAAGAAATGATGGCCCGCCGCGATGCCGATTTCGCCACCATCAACGCCCAGTTGGCCAAAATTCAGGCCGAGATCCAAGCGTTGGAATCCCGATGGGAAGCCGCCGCCGAAGCGTTGGAAGGTTAATCCACTAGATCGGGTCGAGCACCCAGCGCTTGTTGTACCAGAAATATTGCTCGGGGGTCTTGGCGATCTCATCGTTGAAGATCGTCATCATCATCTGCATGATCCGGTGCCAGTCTTCCGCTTTGTCGAGCGAGGAGTCGGGGTAGATGGGGTCGAAAACGAGGGCCTCGTGCTGCGTCCATCCAATGCGGCGGACGACGGCGGGGTAGATCGGGCAATTGCATTGGCGGGCAAAGAGGGCGGATCCCGCGCCGAGGTTGGCCTGCCCGTTGAGGAAGTTAATATTCAAGGCCTTGGTGCGTGAGCGGGCATCGGGGAGGATGGCCAGCACCTTGCCCGCCTTGATCCGCCGGATCACGCCTTTGAGCACCTTTGAGTCGTTGAGAATAATTTCCATGTTGAACGCATTGCGCGCCTTGTTGAGGTAGGCATCGGTCAGCGGGTTTTTCTGTCGGCGGGCAATGGAGAAAATCGGAAGTCCCATCAGGTCTGCGGTCACCCCGGCCATATCCCAGTTGCCCATGTGAATGGTGGCGAAGATGTATCCATTCTCCTCTTTTTCCAAGGCTTTGAGAAGGTGGGGAGCTTGCTGTGCGAGGGGCTGTTTTTTGACATCTTCGATGGTGAGTTTGGAAAAGCGGATGGCTTCGACGGCGTTGAAGCAGAGGTTGCGCCAGGAGAGCCACGCAATCCGTTTGACTTCTTTTTCGGAGAAGCGTTCGCCAAAAACCTCGCGCAACCGGCGGTGGGCTTCGGCTTTGCGGAAGCCGCCGAGGTAGTGCATCCCCCCGGCCACCAGCCAGCCCATCGCCAATGCCGCGCGGAGCGGCAGGATTCGGATTAGTCCGGCGGCGAGCACAAGCAGGACATACTCAACGATATGTTTGGGGCGGTGGATCATTATTTTTTCTTCCCCCATTTTCTGGGTTTGGGTGGATTCATGAGCGGATCGGGTTTGGCGGCGATGTAGACGAGGCCTTCGCCAAGGGTGTGTTCAATCTGGTGTTCGAGTTCGGCACAGGGGCGGACGCGATAGTCGTAGTCGGCGTCGATGAAAACCTTTGCGCCCTCGACGAACTCGATACAGAGATGCAGCGGGGTGTTTCCCCGGTGTTCAGCGACGGCTTCTTTGAGCGTATCCATGACCTGTTCGTTCACGCCCATTTCCGGGAGGTGGAGGCTGATGCGTTCGCAAAAGAGGCCGGCCGCCTGGTCAAGCGGGAAGATTTCCAATACCTGGAACTTTAGGTCGCCGCTATCCTCTTCCATCATGATCCCGCCGAACATGTGGGTGGTGTCTTCCTGGATGAGATGGCCGAATTCTTCGAAGGGTCCCGGGAAAATAATGGCTCCAATCGAACCTTCCAGTCCTTCGATTCGGAAGGTGGCCATCGGCTTCTGGTCCTTCTTCGTGAAAAGTTTACGGGTCTCCACGATCATTCCGCCGACACGGGTACGTTCCCCCGCAGCCAATTGCTGGATCTCTTTCATCCGCTTGAGGGCAAACTTGTTGAGTTCCCATTCGTAGCGAGCGAGGGGATGGCCGGAGATATAGAAACCGATCAATTCTTTTTCGGCGGCCAGCATTTTGGATTCCGACCAGGGTTTGACTTCGGGGAGCTCTTCGTCGGAGCCTGCGTCGTTTTCCGCTTCGCCGCCACCCATCATGTCGAACATGGAGCACTGGCCGGAAGCCTTGTCCTTGAGCGCTTCGGCGGCCCGGCCGATGGCGGTTTCGATTCCGGCAAACAGGCGGGCGCGGTGAACCCCGAAAAAGTCGAACGCACCGGAGCGAATCAGATTTTCAACCACCTTCTTATTGGCCGTGGTGATCCGCGAACAAAAATCCATCAGTCCCTCGAACGGGCCGGTTTCGTCGCGTTCTTTCACGATTTCTTCGACCACGCCTTCACCCACACCTTTAATGGCGGCCATGCCGAAGCGGATGCCGCTGCCGTCGGGCACGGCATTGAAGCGGCCAATCGATTCGTTGACGCTTGGGGGAAGCACATCGATTCCGACCTCCTTGGCTTCGGCAATGAAGCCGGTGAGTTTATCGGAGTTGCCCATTTCTCCGGAGAGTAGCGAAGCCATGAATTCGGCGGGATAGTGCGCCTTGAGCCATGCGGTTTGGTAGGTCACAAAGCCGTAGGCGGTGGAGTGCGATTTGTTGAAGCCGTACTGCGCAAATTTTTCGATGTTGTCGAAGATGGTTCCGGCGAGCTTGGCATCGATCTGGTTGGTGGTTTTGCAGCCGTCGACAAACTTGCCACGTTGCTGGGCCATGACTTCGGGTTTTTTCTTGCCCATGGCGCGGCGCAGAATATCCCCTTCGCCCAGTGAGAATCCGGCGAGTTTTTGCGCGGCTTGCTGGATCTGCTCCTGATAGACGATAATGCCGTTGGTTTCTTTCAGGATGGGTTCGAGCAACGGATGGTCGTAGACGGTTTCCTCCTTTCCATGCTTGCGCTGGGTGAAGAGGGGGATGAATTGCATCGGGCCGGGACGATAGAGCGCGAGGATGGCGATGATGTCCTCGATGCAGTCGGGGGCGACCTGTCGCAGGGTGTCGCGCATACCGCCGGATTCCAATTGAAAGATACCCACCGTGTCGCCGCGCGCCAGCATTTCGAAGGTTTTCTTATCGTCAATGGGAAGTTTTTCGGGATCGATATCGACCCCATGGTTCCGTTTGATCAGCGCGCAGGCTTCGTAGATGATGGTCAGGTTTTTCAGGCCGAGGAAGTCCATCTTCAGCAGGCCGATATCTTCGGTGGGCCCTTTTTCGAACTGGACGACGATCAGTTTTTCTTTTTGCTCGCGCATGAGCGGAATAATTTCGATCAACGGTTTTTCGCCGATCACCACGCCGGCGGCATGCATTCCAGTATGGCGGGGCAGGCCTTCGAGCAACCGTGCATATTTCATGATGCGGCGGGCTTCGGGTTCGGAATTTGTGGCCTGCTTGAATTCAGGACTTTCCGTCAGTGCTTTTTCAAGCGTGGTGCCAGGCGTTTCGGGAATCATCTTGGCGAGGCGGTCGCAGTAGGGCAGGGGAATTTCAAGCACGCGGCCGAGGTCGCGCATCAGTGTTTTTGCACCGAGGGTTCCAAAGGTGATGATTTGCGCAACGCAATCCTCTCCATATTTATCGCGCACATATTTGATGACTTCGTGGCGTTTAGTCGGGCAGAAGTCGATATCGAAGTCTGGAGGGGAGACGCGGTCTGGGTTGAGGAACCGTTCGAAAATAAGACTGTATTTCAGGGGATCGATCGTGGTGATGGACAGTGAATAGGAGAGTAGGGAACCGGCTCCTGATCCTCGGCCGGGGCCTACGGGAATGCCTTGCCGCCGAGCCCATTGGATGAAGTCCTGCACCACGAGGAAATAGTTGATGTAGTTGGTTTTTTCGATAATGCCGACTTCGTAGTAGAAGCGTTCGTTGATCTCCTTTTCTCGTTCATCCTTGGGCTGGTCGAGGTCTTCGAGGTTGTAGAGCGCTTCCAGGCCGGTTTTGCCGAGATGGATGAGATATTTCTTTTTATCGGTGAATCCTTCGGGCAGGTCGAAGGAGGGAAAGTGAAGCCGTTCGGCGGGCAGGTCGAACTCGAACTCGACATTGCAACGCCGGGCAATCTTGACGGTGTTGGAGATGGCCTCGGGGTGATCGGGAAAGAGGGATGCCATTTCCTCTCCGCTTTTCATATAGTATTGATCGCCCTGATAGCGGTAGCGGTTTGGATCGGCCACGAGATCTCCGCGCTGGAGGCAGGTGAGTACGTCATGCGCCTCGGCATGTTCCTGGCGGACATAGTGGACGTCGTTGCAGACGACCAATGGAAGGCGGGTTGCTTCGGCGACCTTGAGGAGATTCTCGCGGGCGGTTTTTTCGTCGTCGAGCCCGTGATCCTCGATCGCGAGGAAAAAGTTGTTTTCGCCCAGAATGCCGGAATATTCGTGTGCGAGTTCAATGGCGCGGTCGACCTCGTCGAGCTTGCATGCTTCGTTCACCTCGGCGCGGAGACTGGCGGAGATGCCGATGAGGCCTTTGCTGTATTGGCGGAGCAGGGTCTTGTCGATGCGCGGTTTGTAGTAGAATCCGTCGAGGGAGGCAATCGAGACCAGTTTGACGAGGTTGTGGTATCCCTCTTGCGTCTCGGCCAGCAGCACCAGATGCATGTTGTTGCGCTGGGAGGTTTTTTCTTCGATGCCGTGGCGGGCGATGTAGACTTCGCAGCCGATGATGGGCTTGATTCCGGCCGAGTGGGCATTTTTATAGAAATCGACCGAGCCGTAGAGCACCCCGTGGTCGGTGATTGCCAAATGCTCCATGCCCATGTCGGCGGCGGCCTTCATGGCTTCCTTAATCTTTACCGAGCTATCCAGCAGGCTGTAGCTCGTGTGAAAATGCAGATGGCAAAATGGGGTGCTGCTCACAGAAATCCTCTTTGATAGGGTTGGAAAGGAAGAAGATAAAATCCAGCGTTCAAAATGAACAGAACAAAGTTACTGTGGTTGGGATCCCGTCCTGTTTTAGTGAATACGGGAGGTTGTTTGGACCGCGGTTCGGTAGCGGTAAGCAGGGAGCTGCTCCGAGTCAGGCCGGCAAAAAGAGGCGACTTTTTTCTTCCACCGCTGCATCGAGATATCTGACAACTCAGCACGGTCAAAAACCGCGCCTCCGATTTGACAAATCAAACCTGTCTGGAAAGTATGGCTTATTAATGTAAAACACGGTGAATTCAGCGGTATTACTAATGTTTTGCCTCTATTTCATTGACTTGGAAGGGGGCAATGTCCAGATTAGCGCGCTATTTTTCGAAACGAATAATGAGGTTTTTATGCCCAAAAATGAATCTAATGAATTGAAGAACGAATTTTGTCCGAGTGGTTTTCCTCAAGCACAGGGCATGTACGATCCGCAAAATGAGCACGATGCGTGCGGGGTCGGATTCATCTGCAATCTGCACGGGAAAAAATCGCACGACATTATCCACCACGCCCTCGAAATTCTCGTTCGCCTGACGCACCGCGGCGCTGTGGGCTCCGATCCGCTGACGGGCGACGGTGCGGGCATCCTGCTCCAGATTCCTCATAATTTCTACAAGCGTGAGTGCATGAAGCTCGGCATTGACCTGCCTGCCCCGAAAGAATATGGAACCGGCCTCGTCTTCCTTCCGCAGGACGAGCAGCACCGAGATGTGTGTAAACAGATTCTTGAGGAAACCATTGCATCCGAAGGCCAGACGCTGCTGGGCTGGCGCAAGATGCCGACCAACAATGCGAATATTGGCAAAACCGCCAAAGCTTCCGAGCCGGAAATCTGGCAAATCTTTATTGGCCGCGGCGATACGGTGAAGGATGAGCGCGAATTCGACCGCATGCTCTACATCATCCGCAAGGTGGCTGAAAACAAGATTTTCAAATCCGACATGGCGGACAAGGACGATTTCTATGTCCCCACGCTGACCTGCCGCATCATTATCTATAAGGGGTTGCTCTTGCCGGAGCAGATGGAGGAATACTATCCCGACCTGCTCGATCCGGAATTCGACTC
>JAOZKS010000499.1 GCA_029935255.1 Pontiella sp. | reverse complement strand
CGGTCAAAAATCCAACCCGGCGTGGATACGATCACATTGCGGGACGCGCTTATGATGAAGTCCGGCTTAAGGTTTCCTGACAAAAACACCGTGCGGAAACTAGGTTTTGAACATTCAAAGCAGCAATACTTTCAGAAGCTATTCGAAATAACGGCCCCCATAACGCCAGAGAGCAAAGAATATAAATATTCCGGAGTGAACCCCTCCATGATCATGATGATTATGGACATCAAAACCGGTGGCACGATACAGGAGTTCATCGACAAAGAACTGGCCGAAAAATTCGACGCAATCTATTACTGGGATGATCAGGGATGTGGCATCCCAAAGTGTGGCGCGGGCAGCAACTTTACCTCTCGATCGCTTATGAAATTTGCTACGGCAGTTATCCAAGGCGGAAAATTTAACGGCGAGCAATTGCTCTCAGCCGAGTATATTGAGCAAGTCATGGCGCCCAAAGAGAAGGAAGGATATTACTACCATTTCCATAATCGCAGCAAAAAGGCCGGCGAGAAAGAGGTCAAATTCATCAGTGGCATTGGCGCAGGGGGTCAATATATGGCCACCTTCCCTGAGTTGAACGTCGTCGTGGTCGCTACATCCCATAATAAGGGAAATATCGGACCGCCACTGAAAGCCATGCTGGAGCACCTCATTCCGCTATTTTTGAAATAGCGCCGACCAGAACGGAAATGAAAACATTTACACAGGATACTCGCATGAAAAAAATATTTTATCTGACGATCATGATGGCGGCGGTGCTTTTGAGTTCCGCAAATGCGGAACCGGGCAAATACCTCTTCATTCTTTCCGGCCAGTCGAACATGCAGGGCATGGATCAAAAGCTCAGTTTTGAACCGCGCGTCATCGAGGAATACGGCAGGAACAACGTCCTGATCGTGAAGGAAGCCATCGGCGGCCGACCGATCCGCATGTGGGTTCACGACTGGGCTGCGGCACCTGACTGGAAAGTGGACCCCGACATCCCGAACACCAAACCGCCGCTAAAGGAAGAAAACGGCATCCTGTATGACAGCATGATGCAAAAGATCACCGATGCAACGAAAGGAATAGCGCCGAAAGCGATCGCCTTCTGCTGGATACAGGGCGAACGCGATGCCCGCGAGCGCCACTCGGCGGTGTATGAAAAGAGCCTGAAAAAACTCTTCGCCCAACTGAAGGCGGACTTTCCGGACACGCCGATCGTATTTGTGATCGGGAAACTGAGCGACTTTGGCAAAGACAATAAACAAGCGTTCTATCCGGAATGGGAAGAGGTTTGCCGTGCGCAGGAAAAGGTCGCACTGGATACGCCCCACTGCACGATCTTCAGCACAGATGACCTGAATACAGGCGACTCGCCGCCAAACTGGAAAACAAAGAAAATCAGCCAACGCGTCGACGACCTGCACATGTCGGCCGAAGGATACAAAATCATGGGCGAACGCTTCGCCGAAGAATCCATCCAATTACTGAATACTATTTTATCTTCGGGAAATGACAAAACCGCACCGGAAAAAATTACCCCGGCGTTTATCAACAGGAGCAGCGAATGAGAAAAGTAACGGTTTGGATGGCGGCAATGCTTGTGTCGTTCCTATTGAACAGCGGATGCACCAGCACGCAGAAAACAGACCCGATGGCAGGCCGGCAGGCCCGGCGGTTTGAGAAGAAGGTGCAGGTGACGGCGGCTCTGGACTATCTACTGTATATCCCCGAAAAAGTTCCAACCTCTGGAAAAAAGTGGCCGCTCATGCTGTTCCTGCATGGCGCAGGCGAACGGGGCGACGAGCTGGAACTGGTTAAACGCAACGGCCCGCCCATGCTGGTGGCTGAAGGCCAGGAATTCCCTTTCATGATTGCCTCGCCGCAGTGCCCAAAAGATATCTCATGGTCGGACCCAAGCCAGATCATTGCCCTGAACGCCCTCATCGAGGAGCTGGTTGCCACCTACCCCATCGATGAAAGCCGCATCTACCTGACCGGCCTGA
>JAOZKS010000498.1 GCA_029935255.1 Pontiella sp. | reverse complement strand
CAAGCACCGGTTGCAGGTCACGTGCCCACCAGAACTCACGGCCAGCTTCATCGGTTTGCGTGATTTCCGCAAATGTCTGGCGATGCTGCTTCTCTAGGCTGTCTTTTCCCGTGGCCATGCTTATTTCCGTTTAGTCAACTTTCCCTTTAAAATCGTTGTGCGTCCTGTATTGCGGGCCGTCTTCCTTAAGCCTTTCCAAGCTTCAGGCACAAATCCCGCAACTCGGAAACCGCCTTGATCCGCCGCGTTATTGCCTGGCTGGACAGGTCAGTTTTCATCATGGGTTAAAAAAAGCTATATCGTCTCGATCCTTCCCGCTGTCGCGCAAATGCTTCATTTTTACCAATCCTTGCGCTCTTTTGTGGCCAATTAAAATCTTTCGCTTATCCACAACGAGGCTGGAAGCCTCGTCTACGTTTTCTAAATATCAAGGTTGGTGACGTTGAGGGCGTTTTCCTGGATGAAGGCGCGGCGGGGTTCGACCTCGTCGCCCATGAGGATAGTGAACATTTCGTCGGCTTTCACGGCATCTTCGAGCACGACGCGGGTTAGGCGGCGCTCGTCGGGATCGAGCGTGGTTTCCCACAGCTGTTGCGGATTCATTTCACCCAAACCCTTGTAGCGCTGGATGGTCATTCCTTTTTTGCCCGCAATCCGAATGGCTTGCGCCAGCTCCATCAACGAGTTTACGGGAATCTTCGCGCCCTTGTCGTCGAGGTTGAATTGCGGCTCTTCGGCACCCAAAACTTGATCGAAGGTAAATCCGCCTTGTTCCAACTTTTCGATCACTTCCTTGAGCTGCCTGGAGAAGAAGAGTTCCTTGTAGCGCACGCTCGGTCCCGCAGGCTCTTCGACGGGAGTTGCTTCATCCGGTTCTTCGCCATCAACGGGTTCAACGTCCTGAACGGGTTCAACCTCTTCAACAACAGGCTTGGCCGCCTCAACTTCGGCGAACAGGGACTGGAGCCCGTGGTCGTCGAGTACGAGCCGGATGTCGAGATCGGCAGTGATTTCGTTCAGGTAGGCGCAGTAGAGCGGGAACGCTCCGGTTTCGGGGTCGCGGCGGGCCAGATACTGCTTCAACGGGATACCCCGGCGGCGGAGCTTATCGGCAATGCCTTCGATCTCGACCACGCTTTCGAGCAGTTCGCGCAGGCTCTTGGTATCGAGCAGATGGGTGCCGTCGAGTTTTTCGAGCTGCATGCCGTCGGCACCGAGGTTCAACAGGATTTCCGTCAGGTGGGCATCGGACTCGACATATTCCTCGCGCTTGCGGCGCGTCACCTTATAGAGCGGCGGTTGGGCAATGTAGATATAGCCATGTTCGATCAGTTGCGGCATTTGGCGGTAGAAGAACGTCAGTAGCAACGTACGGATGTGCGCACCGTCAACATCGGCATCGGTCATGATAATGATTTTGTGGTAGCGCGCCTTTTCGATGTTGAAATCGTCGAGGCCGATCCCGGTTCCGATGGCGGTGATCATGGTGCGGATTTCCTCGTTGGCGAGCACCTTGTCGAGGCGCGCCTTCTGGACGTTGATCACCTTACCTTTGACCGGGAGAATGGCTTGGTATTCGCGTTCGCGGCCCTGCTTGGCGGAGCCGCCCGCAGAGTCCCCTTCCACAATAAAGAGTTCGGTGCGGGCGGGATCGCGGCTGGAACAGTCGGCCAGCTTGCCGGGGAGGCCGCCGCTTTCGAGTGCGCCTTTTTTACGGGCCAGATCGCGAGCCTTACGGGCCGCGCTGCGAGCCTGAGCGGCCACAACCGCCTTCTCAATAATGGTGCGGGCCACCTTTGGATTTTCTTCAAAGTAGGTGCCGAGTTCGTCGTTGACGATCTGTTGAACAATGCCTTCCACCTCGCCATTGCCGAGCTTGGTCTTGGTTTGCCCTTCGAATTGCGGATCGGGAATCTTGACGCTGAGAACAGCGGTTAAGCCTTCGCGGATATCGTCGCCGCCCATTCCATCTTTCTCGTCCTTGATGAGCT
>JAOZKS010000497.1 GCA_029935255.1 Pontiella sp. | reverse complement strand
TTTTCCTGCTCGGCAAGTCGTTTTCCCCCTGCGGGGGTGAAACGACGCTACACCTGTAAGGCTGAATCAGATCGCCTATTTATTGGCCGGATTAATAACCGGAGCCACCGGATTGGATTTCCCGACTGTTGCGAACCATGCCGTTGTGCGACAAATCGATGTCGAGGAATTAAAAAAACTCAAAGGCAGATTGTAGGAGCGGATTAAATTGCTTTGGCGATAAACAAACCGCCAAGACCCAGCAACGCGATGCCGCATGTAACAAACACGACGCGGTAGAACAGGGGCGGGCAGAGGCGGCGGCCGACGGAGACGCTGAAGGAAACAAAGCTGTACCATGCGAGGTCGGCGAGAATGTGTCCGAAATAAAAGCTGAGCAGACCGGCGATTCCAAACTGCAACGACTGCGTGACGAATCCCATGCCGACGGTTACCCACCAGATAATCCAGAACGGGTTGGTGAGGCTGAGCACGATGCCGGCCCGCACGGGGCCGTAGGGCGATTCCGCTCCCTTTGCGTTCAGTGCATCTTCGGTGGTTTTCTTGTTGGTGACGATCATCTGGCCGCCCATCCAGAGCAATACGGCGCCGCCTGCCGAAAGGAAAATGGTGGTCACGACCGGGTGCTCGAAGAAGGGCCCGAGCCCGGCGGAGATCAGAAGCAATAGAACAATTTCGAGGGCTGCGTGGCCCAGCACAATTAGCGGCCCGGCCTTGAAGCCGCGCTTGAGCGTTTCGCTGATGGTCACCGTCAGCACGGGGCCGGGGGCCATCGCACCGGAGAGCCCAACCACAAACGCGCCCGCAAAAATTGTCAGCAGGGGAAACATGGGCTATACCCTACGGGACGGATTCGGAGACACCTAATGAAAAGAAATCTATTTGACGAGATCCCCGCCGATCTACCGGAAGAGGTGTTCACGGTGCTGGCGGAAAACGAAAATGTAAAAATCGAGCGGATTGTCTCCGATGGCCATGCGTCGCCGGAGGGGTTTTGGTATGATCAGGAGCAGGACGAATGGGTGTTGCTGGTTTCTGGCTCCGCCGTGCTGACCGTCGGGGATGAGCGAATTGAGCTCAACGCAGGTGACCATCTGTTGATTCCCGCTCACCAGCGCCACCGTGTTGAATCCACCTCCGTCACCGAAAAAACGGTCTGGATTGCGGTGTATTCCGTGGTTCAATTCCCAGCATGAATTTGACTCGGTTTAGTTTTGGCGATTTCGAGGTGCTGGCGGTGCCGGTGCTGAGAGATAACTTGGTCTATCTCGTCTGCCGCGATGGAGAGGCGGTGTTGATTGATGCAGGCGAAGCCAATCCGGTTTTCCAAACGTTGGATGCAAATGGGCTGCGTTTGCAGAAGTTGCTGATCACCCATACGCACCACGATCACATTGGTGGATGCCGCGCTATTCAGGATCGGCTGGGCGTGCAGTCCGTCAGTCCGGGGGTGGAGCCCGGTGAGGTTCCCATGCTGGGAACCATCTGCCGTTCGATTTCGACACCGGGGCACATGGCCGCCCACAAGTGCTACCATTTCCCGGAACTCGGAATTCTATTCGCAGGCGATACACTCATTAATGGAGCCTGCGGGCGGTTGCTCGGTGGCACGGCGGAGCAGCTTTTTGCCAGCTTGCAGAAAATATGTGAACTGCCGGACGACACGCGGATCTTCGGCGGACACGACTATCTGGTCGACAACATGGAGTTCGCGCTTTCGGTGGAGCCGGGCAATGCCGATATGCAGGCGCGCCTCGATCTCTACCGCACCGATCCCGCCGCCGCGATCTTCGCAACGCTGGCCGAAGAAAAGAAAACCAATCCCTTCCTGCGCGTCGGCACCGCCAAAGAGTTCGCTAAACTCCGCCGCCGGAAGGATTGTTTTTAATATTCGTTAAAGAGGGGGCGAAGCACGTCGTATTGCTCCAGTAGGGCTTGCGGCATGACGCGGGTGTCGGCGAGGACAGGCATGAAGTTGGTGTCGCCCGTCCAGCG
>JAOZKS010000496.1 GCA_029935255.1 Pontiella sp. | reverse complement strand
GTTCGTCGCGTTTGGCATGACGAGGCGTGGTGGTTTGTGATTGCGGATGTGGTGGGGAAACAGCTTGAATTCAAGCGGGATCTGTCGTCTTCGAGACCGATAGGGGGGTGGTAGACTTTACTATTGGACGGCATGCAAGTTTACAATTGGACGACACATAACTTTACAATTGGACGAAAACGGGTTTAATTGTCGGGCATTATGAATGATTCGAACTATCCACGTTTTCTGCAAGTGCGCCTGGAAGAGGCGTTGGACGATACGCCTGTGGTTCTCATCCATGGCCCGCGGCAATGCGGCAAAACCACCCTGGCGCAAATCGTTGGAAAACAGCGCGGCTATTGTTATCTAAATTTCGATGATGTCAATCTGGTTGCCGCCGCCAAGGCCGATCCGGTCGGGTTTGTGGATCGCCTTGACGAGCGGGTGATCCTCGACGAAATCCAGCATGTTCCCGAGCTATTCAGCTCCATTAAGCAAAGCGTAGATAAAAACCGCCAGCCGGGGCGCTTTCTACTGACCGGTTCCGCGAATGTGCTGCTCCTGCCGAAACTTTCCGATTCGCTGGCTGGCCGGATGGATATTCTGAACCTGCATCCCCTGGCTCGCTGCGAGATTGAGGGGAACGGCGAAGGTTTGCTCTCGGAACTACTGCGGGGGAATTTCAAGTTTTCCAACTCGGGCAAGCTGGGCGCCTCGCTTGCGGCCTATATCCTTGCCGGTGGGTTTCCGGAACCGTTGCTGCGCAAGAGCCAGCGGCGGAAAAACCAGTGGTATCAAAACTATGTGACCACCTTGGTGCAAAGGGATATCCGCGATCTTGCACGCATCGGCAATTTGGACGTGTTGCCGAAAATCCTGCAATTGGCTGCTGGGCAAAGCGCACAGTTGCTGAATATGAGCAAGATTTCCGCGCCGTTCCAGATCAGCCGCCAAACCACGGCCAGCTATTTCTCTTTGTTGCGGAACATTTTTTTAATCGATATTCTTCCCGCTTGGCATAGCAACCGTGGAAAACGGCTGATTAAAACTCCAAAAGTGCATATGGCCGATACGGGTTTGGCGGCGGTTTTGCTGGGGATGACCGCCGATCAACTGGAGTCGGAGCGCAGTTTTCTGGGTCATCTGCTGGAAAGTTTCGTCTACAATGAGCTGCGCCGTCAGGCTAGCTGGGCCACTCTGGGGCTGAATTTCTACCATTATCGGGATAAAGACCAGTATGAAGTCGATATTGTCATCGAGCAGAGTGGGGGTGGGATTATCGCAGTGGAGGTTAAGGCCTCGGCCACGGTCACGGAAAAGGATTTTAAAGGGCTGAAAAAAATGCAATCGACGGTTGGACGGGCATGGAAAGCAGGTATTGTTTTTTATGATGGCGATGGGGTTTTGCCTTTTGGCGGGGGTCTGTATGCTGTCCCTGTCAGCGCATTGTGGGGGGATGTCAAAAAATGAACGAAGCTCGGAAACTTGGCTTGCCGGAACCGGTTATTATGGAAGTCGGAATGCGGCTTCGGATGGTGATCTATTTAAAGCGAATCCATTCGCATTCCCGTTGAGAATAAGACGAATACGGCACCACTCACGGCACCAGACACCCCCTTAGTCGCCCCCCCAGTCAATCGCTATGTTTTGCGGTTGCTCAACCTGCTAAAAACAGAGGGTACACTTGGAAACGCAGAAATACTGACGGCTTTTAATCTTAAAAGCGGTCGCTGGTTGCGGGAAACCTACCTTGCCCCGGCACTCTCCGAAGAATTGATTGCATACACCCTCTCCGAAAAGCCTGCCAGTCGCCTTCAGCAATATTGTATCATCACAAAAGGAAAAGCCGCGTTGGCCAAAAACAAAAAATGATCGAGAACAATTGGAGCCGCAGTGTGCTGGCCGATTGCAAAGAGGAGACCGGGTAGCATATGGCATCGATTGCAAAAGTAGTGGTGGAGATATCGCTGGACCGGGAGTTCGACTACCGGATTCCTGCGCATTTGCAGGATTCCA
>JAOZKS010000495.1 GCA_029935255.1 Pontiella sp. | reverse complement strand
TCAGGTGTGCTGGAATCAACGGTTGCCTGAGAGTGGAATATCGTTAAGTATACGCGCTTATGGAAACCATTACCGACATCCGGCAACTGTCCGAGCTGGGCGAAGATTCGATTCATATTTGGGGGGTGCATGTGCCCGATATGCTGGGCCAACTTAAAGATTTCCATGCCTTGCTATCCGCCAGAGAACAGGAAAAGGCCGGGCGGTTCCGGCGGAATATGGATCGTGAGTCGTCGATTTCCGCCCGCGGAGCGCTCCGCGTTTTGCTTTCGGGCTACACCGGCATCCCCGCCTCCGAAATCCACTTTTGCTATTCAAAAAACGGAAAACCCCATCTGTCCGATTCGGATGTGGATTTTAATGTTTCCCATTCCGGCGACTGGGTGGTGCTGGCATTTGGGCGCAACCGCAACATTGGTGTGGATGTTGAGAAGATTAAGCCGAAGATGGATGTGATGTCTATTGCCTCGCGATATTTTACGGACGAAGAGATTGATTTCATAGAAACCGCCAAGGACCGGCACACGATGTTTTTCCAGCTCTGGGCCCGCAAGGAGGCCTATGTGAAAGCCTGTGGCTCAACCCTTTTCACGGAGCTTGGAACCTTTTCCGTACCGCTGGGGGAACGTGCTAAAAAAGACGGCTGGTTTTTCCATCGCCTGGAAGCCGGTTCGAAATACGCCGCCGCCGTCGTCACCGACAGAGAATTGGCCAGCGTGCCATGCTATGATTTTGGAGGATGGAAATGGGACAGTTGAAAAATACATTTTCGTGGTCGTTCAGTGCATCGGAGGATTTCGAGGCCTGCCGCCGGCGACGGTATTGGAGCAAGTACGGCATGTGGGGCGGTTGGGCACGAAATGCAACGCCGGAACAGAAGACCGCCTATCGCCTGTGCAAAATGGATAACCGCTGGGGGTTGATGGGGCAAGCGGCGGAGAATGCCATCATGTGGGTGCTTCGGCAGCACCAAAAGGGGCTTTCCGTCGATGCCGATACAGCGTGGAAAACCATTGCCCGCCCGTTTATGACGAAAAAGTGGAACGAATCGGCCGAAGGCAACTGGCGGAACTCGCCCAAGCAATTTTGCTGCCTACGGGGGCACTACTATAAAACCCTCGGTGGTGAAGAAGAAAAAGAGGCCAAGCGTCAGCTCGCCGCGCAGATCCAGAATTGCACCACCAACTTTATCGACAAGGTACTTCCGAGGGTTGGAGCAATCCAACCCGGTCAGGAATTCCAGATTGCCACACCGGAGACCGGCGGCGACGTGGAACATTTTATTTATGAAGGCGTGAAGATCTATTCCATTCCCGACTATGCCTATACGATCGGCGGCGAGGTGCATATCCACGATTGGAAGGCCGGAAAGATTAAGGCCGAGCAGCATCAAATGCAGCTTTCGCTCTATGCGTTATGGGCCATCGTCAAGCACGACGCAAAACTTGAAAATATTTTTCTCTACGTCGAATATCTCAATGAAGGGCAGGTTCTCCCGTTCCAGCTGACCGAAGCAAAACTGGATGCCGCAAAAGTGTTGATGAGTGACTCCGTGGGTGAAATGACCGAATACCTAATCGATCATGATCGCGCCGCCAACGTGCCATTGCCCAAGGAAGAATGGGAGCTTACGACCGAGCCCATCAACTGTGGACAGTGCAACTTCTATGAACTCTGTAAACCCGAGTTGGACACCTCGGAATAACCGCGATTTTTTGCACTTTTCCCATTGACCGGAAATAGGGTTCTCTATACATTCCCGTCTTCTTTAGCGCACCCGTAGCTCAATTGGATAGAGCACCTGACTACGAATCAGGAGGTTACAGGTTCGACTCCTGTCGGGTGCGCCACTTCTTTCCCTCGTAATCAACAGGTTGCGAGGGTTTTTTGTTGCCAATGAACATTTGCGAGAAATTGCATTACCGCCCCCGCAAAGGCAAAGAGGAAAGCAGAATCGTGCTCGCGCCCGGCGAGGCCCTAAAGGCCGGCGAAACCATCGAGGT
>JAOZKS010000494.1:1519-2004 GCA_029935255.1 Pontiella sp. | reverse complement strand
AAACGAATACAAAACCCTCGAAGGCCACGGCTCCATCTCCCGCAAAAAAGCCGACGAAAAGGCCACCGCCGAATACGACAAATTCAACAAAACCCAACCCATCGAATCCGACTTCGATAAAATGATTAAAGCCCTACCCACGAAAAACGACAAATAGGCAGATAAAACTCCATGCTGTAGGAAGAGAATTGATGGGAAGAGAAAAAAACAGAATGCTTGAGGCACAATTTGCTCCATACCGAACAAAAGAAAATATGTATGTATGTTCCGATTGTTTTTCTGATCCTTACATTAAGGAATTCATTAAAAAACACGAGATTCAGGAAATCTGTAGCTATTGTGACCCCGAAAAAGATGAATCTGAATGCCGAGCTGCCCCCGCCAATCTCATACTTGAGTACATTGAACACTGTGTGTTGAAAAAGTATACCGATGCAGAAAATGTAAGACATTCATATGATCCTCGCGGCATGGGGGCTGACGAG
>JAOZKS010000494.1:0-1509 GCA_029935255.1 Pontiella sp. | reverse complement strand
TGGCTCCAATTCAAAACGCTGGTTAAGCATAAATCGCGATTTGTTTTCTTTCAAATTAAGCGTGATACCTCCGAAATGGATCACTGGGAAGAACAGATTGATCCATACAGTATTATTCAATGGATTCATGGCATGTTGTCCGAATTCAAATTGATTTCAGAGCTTCCAAAAGATTCAACCATGTACCGCGTCCGTCCAAATTCAGAAATGTATTTCACCGGGCTGGACGAATTGGGTACAGCGCCGATCCGCAATGCAATGTATGCCAATCGCATGAGTCCGGCAGGCATTCCGATGTTTTATGCGGCAGATCTCAAAGAAACGGCGATCAAAGAAGTGTGGAATGGCAAAATTGGTGTCAAACTATCGATAGGGCAGTTCAGAACGAAACAATCGTGCCGACTTCTTGATTTGTGTAGCCTCCCGCCTGTACCCACAATCTTTAAAGAAGACGCAACGTTAGATCAAATCGATGCATTGTCGTTTCTTCGGCAATTCAAGAACGATATCAGCCAGCCGGTAGCCAAATCGAAAACGGAACACATAGATTATATTCCGACACAAATTATGACTGAATATTTCCGACATATTTATCGGACCCCCGACAATCATTCGCTTATGGGAATAAGATACCCAAGTGCCCATACTGGCAAACCCTGCTACGTAATGTTTTGGGGGCATGAAGAGGACAAAGATATAAACCCTGATGTACTCAGCAATTGGTGTTTAAATCCTACTGAAGATCAAAAAGAAACTATTTCTGATAAAAGCTCTAATTACTCGAGTGAGAACAATCATGCCTAAAGGCTTCATTCCAAAACATGGCGGGTATCAGGATTTGCTGTCTTATCAGCGATCGGTGGTGGTCTATGATTTGACGGTGGTGTTTTGTCGTGATGTGTTTCACAAGTATGACCGGACAATTGATCAGATGGTGCAGGCGGCTCGAAGCGGGAAGCAGAATATTATTGAAGGAAGCATGGCTTCGGGCACGTCGAAGGAAACAGAAATCAAGCTGACGAATGTGGCACGGGCCAGTCTGGAGGAATTGCTGGAAGATTATCGCGATTTTCTGCGGACGCATCAGGCGGAAGAGTGGGACAAGAACAGCAAAGAGGCGCTATTTATTCGAAACCTCGCAAGCGGGAAAATTGCACTAAAGAATGGGACGAAGGAGACTGATGCGACGCATGAAAAGAATACGTCACCTGAGTCCCCTTCGTCCCATAAATCCTCCACCGCCTCCGTCACCTACGAAACCTTCCGATCCTTCGAAAACCGCCCTGCCGAAGTACGGGCCAACATTGCCATCTGTCTGATTCACCAGACGAACTATCTGCTAGACCAACAACTTCGGAAGCTGGAACAGGACTTCTTAAACGAAGGCGGACTGCGCGAACGAATGTATCGGGCAAGAGTGGATGCAAGGAATAAACAATAGATGAAAATTCTCGAACTGCGCTTTAAGAACCTGAATTCGCTGTATGGCGAATGGGTCATCGATTTTAA
>JAOZKS010000009.1:14183-20421 GCA_029935255.1 Pontiella sp. | reverse complement strand
TGATTGAACTCGGCTACGAAAATGCCGACACCATCAACAACCCGGTATTCAGAGAACTCGCCAAGGATCTAACCCTGCACGTGGCTGCCGCTGCGCCGCAATACCTGACCCGCGATGAAGTCCCCGCTGATCTGGTGGAATCCGAACAGGAAATCTTCCGGAAGCAGCTCGACGGAAAGCCGGAAAACATCATCGACAACATCCTGAAAGGAAAAACCAATAAATTCTTCTCCCAGATCTGCTTTGTTGAACAGGGCTTTGTGAAGGAAGACAAGGTTTCCATCACCGATCTCCTTGCTGAAAAAGAAAAAGAAATTGGCGATACGATCAGCATTAAGCGCTATGTTCGCTATCAGCTCGGATCGTAGAAATACCTTTCAGAGGTTGGAAAAGCCCGTCGTCCGGCGGGCTTTTTTATTTGTGCTGGAGTTGAAAAATCAGCCGACGAAGGTGTAGCTCCCGATACTGGGATTGAAGCTTCTGAAGGAGCACCCCCTTAATGCGCCCCAACTCAGGCATCCAACCGGGATGGTCGACATACACGTAAAGCGTGGCATCCTTGATGAACCCCGGTTCGCTATGCTGGGCAATTTGTTCTCCGACCAGCTTGGGCCAGGCCGTGCGCAAAATGAGAATATTCTCGGATTGAGGTTGCTCCAACCCCTCCAGCACATCCGATAGGATATCGCCCATGCTGCGAATTTCACGATGGGGTGCAAGGGGTTTGTTAAGTTTGTAGCGAACTCGATCAATGTCCCAACGGGCGGCATTCCGCTTACTTTTACGAGGTTGTTCCATGGCTTGTATTCAGCCATAAAACAAGGTTGATTAGAATCCCAATTATCTCTTTAATTCCCTGCATGGAAAACAACCTGTATCCACTTAAGTTCGAACCCGTCTACAAGAACTATCCATGGGGCGGTTCACGTATTCCCGAAACCTACCACCGCAATGTGCCCGCAGGGATCTATGCGGAATCCTGGGAGATCTCCGATCATGACGACGGCATGAGTGTCGTCTCCAACGGCCCGCTCGCCGGACAGGCCCTACACGACATCCTGAAGAACAACCCCGGCGGGATTCTGGGAACCAACGTGCCGGGAACCCGCTTCCCCCTGCTGATCAAACTGATCGATGCCAAGCAAAAACTTAGCGTGCAGGTTCATCCAAACGACGAGACCGCCGCGCATTTTGGCGGCGAAGCCAAGACGGAGATGTGGTATCTGCTGGGCGACAACAAAACCCAGATTTATTGTGGGCTCAACGAAGGCATCACCAAGGAGAGTTTCCTGCAGGCGGTTGAAGACGGGACGAGCGGAAAAACCATGCGCCGGGTTCCTGTAGAAAAGGATAGCGCTGTATTTGTGCGGGGCGGGCGCATTCATGCCATCGACACGGGATGTCTGATCCTCGAGATCCAGCAAAACTCAAACACCACCTATCGTATCTACGACTGGGGTCGCATGGGTAACGACGGAAAACCGCGCTAGCTGCACATCGAAAAAGCGGTTGAAGTGATCAACTGGAACGACCCCGAAAACCCGCTCGTCGAACCAACCGTTCTGGTCGATACCGACGGATTCCAATGCACGCAGGTTTTGAAATGCGAATATTTCTGTTTGGAAAAGCTCATCTTCTCCATGCCGCTGGAAGTTCCCTTGTCTGGAAACACGTTCCACGCCCTATTCGTTGCCGAAGGCGAAACCGTGATTGAATGGCGTGGCGGGCAGGAAAAAGCGGGCCCCGGAACATCCGTCCTGATTCCCGCCGCATTAGGAACCTACACGCTGAACGGCAATGCCACCGTGCTTCGAACTACGATTCCGAACGAATAAACTCCACCGCATTGCGGAACAACCTAAGGCCCAGCCCCTGCTCGGGCAAATTCCCGTCAAGTTTCTGCTGGTCCCAGTTCGGGTGGTTTTCGGGAAAGAGGTAGGCCTCTGGATGCGGCATCATTCCAAAAATCCGACCACTCGGGGCGCACAGTCCGGCAATTGCATTCAGCGAACCATTCGGATTGGCCGGAAAGTCCTGCGTCGGGAGGTTGTCGGCATCGACGTAGCGCGCGGCGACGCAACCCTGCGCCTCCATCTTTTCAACCTGTTCAGCATCCAGGGTGAAGATCTTTCCCTCGCCATGACGGATCGGTAGCGGCATGGTGCCCAAGCCCTTGGTAAATACACAGGGAGAACCCTCTTCAAAGCGAATGTCGCACCAGAAATTCTGAAAGGTTCCGCAGTCGTTCTGCATCAACGAAACCGTTGGCTCGAAATATTCACCGTCCAACCCCGGCAGCAACCCCATCTTGGTCATCACTTGGAACCCGTTGCAGATGCCCATGATTAACTTTCCATCGTCGATGAACTTCTGCAGTTGCACCTGCATATGGTGTTTTACGCGCAGGGCAAAAACATGGCCGCTGGTCATGTGATCGCCGTAGGAGAAGCCCCCGATAAACATCATCGCCTGGAAATCCTCGAGTTGGTCGGGGTTATCCAGCAGATCATTCAGATGCACCAGCTTCGGTTCCGCGCCCGCCAGAGCCCACGCATGCTCGGACTCCGCCTCGCAGTTCACCCCGTATCCCGTAATAATCAAAACCTTTGGCTTATCCATAACCTATCCTTTCTTAAAAAACCGCTAAGGAGGCTTGCAGAAATAACCTGCACATTTAACGCAAAGTCGCGGAGAACGCTGAGTCTCGCAAAGAACCGCTCTTTGCGAGCCTTCGCGACCTTTGTTTCTTTGCGTTTAAAACGCCCCTTATGTTCATGTTAATAATTCTAGACTCCTAATGCATGCCAATCAACGCGAATATAAATGAGGAATTAGCATCCGTTCGCGTTCGTTTGCGCTGCCTATTTGTTCATATCCTTTAACATTGCCGTTGCGGCAGCGGTCGGATCTGAGGCCTGCACGATTGGACGACCAATCACAAGATGCGTTGCGCCCTGCTCCACGGCAAACGATGGCGTGGCCACACGTTTTTGATCCCCGACATCGCCTTCAGGCATACGAATGCCCGGCGTGATCAACAATGCATCTGGGAACTCCTCGCGCAGCACCTTGGCTTCGTGTGCACTCGTTACCATGCCATCGATGCCCGACGAAATCGCCAGACGTCCCAGTTCCAAAGCCTGTTCCGAAACCGTGCGGTCAATGCCTAGATCCTTGAAATCATCCTGACTCAGACTGGTCAGCGTGGTAACCGCTACGAGTTTGGGAGGATTCTCGCACTCGGCGGCCGCTTTGGCCGCTTCTTCGAGCATCGCTCGCCCGCCAATGGCGTGAACGGTCATGAGATTCACACCGTGCCTGGCTGCGGTTTTTACCGCATGGCCGACCGTGCGCGGAATGTCATGCAGTTTAAGATCCAGGAAAATCTTCTTTCCACGTTTCTTCAGCGGTTCGAGTGCCGCAGGGCCCTCTGCACAGAAGATTTCCAACCCCACCTTATACCACTCGATAAAATCGGGCATTTCCTGAAGTTTAGCCTCCATAGCCTCTGTATTCGGCACATCTAGCGCCACGATTAAATCCGCCTTGTTCATGTAAAAATCCTTTCTGGGTTCCAAAGTTTGGAAACGTAGCAAAAATGGACGGCGAAGCGCTAGCTTGACTGCGCTTTAAAATACCTCGGCCAACTTTGCACCCTTGCTAGATGCGATGCGGGCGCTCCCGGCGGTAGAGCCCTACCTTTAAATCTGTAGCCAGACGGTTTGGTAGGGTTCAAGATCGACGACCTTGCCTTCGCCCATAAAACGACGGCCGGTGAGGATGTCGGAGCAAGAGTCGGACTGATCCACCCCGTCGAGGCGATCATCGACTTTCCATTCCATGTAGCGATCAGTGAAGTTGCTGACGCAGACCACCCTTTCCTTTTCCCATTCACGCTTAGCCACAAATAGCTCGGGCCCGAGGTCGATGATCGTTTGCGCGGCATCGGGATGGAAAACCTTGTGCTGGGAACGTAGCTGTAGACGGCGGGTATATTCTTTGAGTACGCGTGATGCCGGAGAGCGGGAATCGGAAAGGATCGTATTAAGCTCGTCCTCCTTCCATTTGCGGCGATTAATGGTTCGGGCCCGGCCGGTTTCTTCGACTCCCGCATTGTTGTTGCGCGTGGCGGTGAGGCTGTGGAAATAGACGGCAGGCACTCCGCACAGCTCCATGGCTACGGTCTGCGAACAGAGGAACCGCGCAAGGTGGAGGTCGGTCACGGTTTCAGGATCGTCGCCGAGCGCATCGAAATAGGTAAGGTTAAGTTCGTACGGACTTTCGCTGCCGTCGGAATTGGCCTTGGAGGAGACATGGCCACCGAGCTCCTTCACGCGCTCCGCCAGACGAAGCAGTTCTTCATCGGGAATGATGCCCTGCAAGGGCCGGACTCCGATGCCGTCGTGCGATGCGGTAAAGTTAAGATAGGTGCAGGACGGGGGAAGCTCACCCAGCGAGGCCGCCCACTTCGTTAGATGGGATGCATTCCCCGTCATCAGGGCATGCAACAGTAACGGGGGCAGGCTGAATTGATAAACCATGTGAGCTTCGTCGCCGCTGCCGAAGTAAGAAATATTTTCTTCATGCGGCACGTTGGTTTCGGTCAGCAGGATAACTTCGGGGGCCACCATGTCGAGCAGGTCGCGGATGAGTTTGACGATTTCGTGCGTTTGCGGCAGATGAATGCAATGGGTTCCAACCTTTTTCCAGAGATACGCGATGGCATCGAGCCGAACAATGGTCATGCCATTGGAAATATAGAAGAGCAGGATATCGAGAAATTCAAAGAGCACATCGGGGTTGGAAAAGTCGAGGTCGATCTGGTCGTCGCTGAAGGTCGTCCATAGATGGGTATTCCCGTGGCGCGTATGCACCGGAGTCAGCAACGGAAGGTTCCGTGGGCGAGTGACGGACGAGAGATCGGCTTCCGGGTCGGCCTCAATGAAAAAATCGCGGTACGGCGCAATGTTGGCAACATAGTCGGAGAACCACAGGCTCTGGCGTGAAACATGGTTCAGCACGAGATCAAACATGAGCTTAAAACCGTGCCCCGCCTTTTGTATATTCGTCCAGCTTCCGAGGTTCGGATCGACTTCGCGGTAGTCGATCACAGAAAACCCATCGTCGGAAGAATAGGGACAAAACGGCAAAATATGAAGGGTGTCGATGGCCCCGGCCAAGTACTGATCGGCAAAGCGTTTTAAGACCTTCAGCGGAGGTTCATTGTCGTTTTGTACCATGTCGCCATAGGTGATCAATACCGACGAAGCCTCGCTCCAGCGCGGCACTTCGCTGAAGCCCTCCAAGCCGACGCCGTACCGCCCAACCAAGGCGACCATGCGTTCAAGGCAATGCTCGACCTCGTTCGGACCATAGAGATGGTTCAGGCGTTTTCGCATTCTTTCCAGCGCGTGGATATCGATATTTTTGATCATGATTCCAGTCCCCGGATATTGGTGATCAGTGTGCGCAGGCTGCGGCGCAACACCGAATAGCTATAGAACCGACTGGCCACCGCATAGTTATGTTCCACCGTAATCCGCCGGTAGGCTTCGTCGGCGAGCAAACGGCGCACTTCATCGATCACATGTTTGGTTAGATATCCATCCATCAGCGGAACCCGGAAGCCCTTGGGTTCGATATCGCGCGCGAAGATGGAATAGCGATTGATCAGAATGGGCAACTTAAAATAGATCGCTTCAAGGAAGGCGTTGCCAAAACCTTCGTAGAGGCTGGGATAGGTGACGAAATCAACGAAGGGATAGAGATCCCACAGCGTGTACATTTTTTCGCCGGCATGATTTTTTTGGCGAATCTCGCCAATACGGCTATCGATGATGCGGAGGTCGACATCCGAGTCGTGCGCGAGTTCCACGAGCATGTGCTGGTATTCATAACCCTCGTCGCCTGCCGAATGGGAGATGACCAGTTTCATGCGCGGTTCGCCCAGCGACTCCAACAGTTTAATGGAATGCTCGATCCCCTTGCGCGGCACAATGCGCGTGGGCTGAAGGATCAGGATATCGTCCTCTTCGAATCCAAGGTCGGCCCGCAAACCCTGCGTATAGTCATCTGGCTGAGGCGGCGGCGTATCAAAATCAAACACGTTCGGAATGAGCTCGGACGACAATCCCTTCCGCCACGAGAGCTCCTCTCTAGCCGCCTGGTTAATCACAACATGTTGCAACTGATCGTCGCGGGGGGGGAAGGCGAGGTCGAGGTAATCGGGTACGGAATT
>JAOZKS010000009.1:0-14173 GCA_029935255.1 Pontiella sp. | reverse complement strand
AGGAAAAACGCACGCGCTCCCAGTAAAAATCGTGGTGGTGGGCAATCGAGGGAATTCGGGTTTCCGCCAGGAATTCAGTGATGGCCACGCCCAGCGGAATATGCATGGGGATCGTCAGTGCATTTTGAAAAACAAGAATACGCAGGTCGAAGCGGTTTACGAATTCATAGAGCGTTGTTTTTAGATATTCCGCCACATCACGGATACGCCGGCTCACGACCGGATCACGAAAGGATTTTCCCCAAATCCGCTCGTTAAGCCAGATGTTTTCAGGGTGTTCGAAATGCGCCTCAGGCACGCAGTAACTCACCTCTGGATCGCGGTCGAGCCGACCGGCATACCAGAAGCTGCGGAACTCATGATCCCACAGCACTTTTGCCCACTTCGCGCTTTCGAGCGAAACGCCGTCCGTGCCGGCAAACCGCGTTGAAATAAATCCGATATTCTCGCTCATACTAATTCCTCGCAACTTGTGGAAGCATAGCGTGCTTGAGGCTGAAGCAAAGATTAATTCATGATTCAATTGAACGTCGGACGCCTTCCCGATCGTTACATCCAGCTCAACGGCCGTTGAGCTGGATGTAACAATTCAAGAAGGACAGATGCTTTGCTGCACATTGGGTATTTTCCAATAGGGTCTCTTTTGATACGCTTAGGTTTCACAAGAGCGAAGCGGGGTTTTTATGAATACACACTTCAGGAACATGGATGAAATTCTGGCGCTGCTGCCCCATCTACAGGAGGGCGCAACGCAAGTTCAGGAAACTCTGATCGCCAACCTAATCATGCTTAGCGAGATTCCCGCGCCTACTTTCGAGGAGGAGGATCGCATTAAACTCTTGCTGCAGCGCATGCTCGAATGCGGACTGCAAAATGTCTCGACCGATGAGGCGGGAAACGGCGTAGGGATTATCCAAGGAAAAGATCCATCACGGAATATCCTGCTGGTGGCCCATGCCGACTCGGTCTATTCAGAAAAGACCGATCACACGATCAGCGTGCTCACCGATGAAGTCGTTGGCCCCGGCGTGGCCGATAACAGCCTTGGCATGGCGGTGTTGGCCACCCTGCCCAACCTGCTCGACACGTTGGGCATCGAGTTTAATTCCAATATTGTACTGCTCGGCAGCACCAAGGGGTTGGGTAGCGGAAACCTCGACGGGCTAAAGTTTTTCATGGATAACAACCGGCTCCCTTTCGATGCGGGAATCTGTATTGAAGGCGCACAGATCGGTCGCCTCAGCTACACGTCCGAAGGGATGTTTCGCGCCAGCATTACCTGCAAACTTTCCGAGGAACTTGAATGGCAACGCGTTGGAGAAAGCAGCGCGATCATCGCGCTCAACGATGTGATCAATCGCATCCTTGAAATCCCCATTCCGCGGCGCCCGAAAACCTCCATCGTGCTGGGTGCGGTGCGCGGCGGAAAGAGCTATAACGTGATGGCCACAACATCCAGCCTGCGATTCGAAGTGCGTAGCGAAAACGCGGCAATGGCGGAGCAGATTCGTGGATGTATCGACGATATCGTCGCTGATATCGCCTCGAAATATAATGCGAAGATTGCGTTTAACGTGGTCTCCATCCGCGAGCCCGGCGGCATTGCCGTCGGCCATCCATTGGTCAGGAATTGCCGCCAAGTGATGGAACAGTTGGATCTGAAACCAAAAATATTTCCCAGCATATCGGAAGTGTCGGAGCTCATCAGTCGCGGCCTTCCCGCAGTAACCCTTGGACTTACCGAAGCGGTCAACCTTCACGACCTCAACGAAACAATCCGCATCCAACCCATTTACAAAGGGCTGGCCCAACTGCTCGCCATGCTGTTTGCCATCGACGGAGGATTTTGCAATGAACCTGAATGATTGGATCAAGAGAAACACTATTCATCACTCCCAGTTCTGGGACATCAAGAAACTGGTGGAAGAGAAGGAAAAGCAGGACCTTAAAATCTCGCTGTGCCTACCGACGCTCAATGAAGAAAAGACGATTGGAAAAGAAATCGTCATGTTTAAATCAGAGCTGATGGATCGGTACCCCCTGCTCGATGAAATTGCGGTGATCGATTCCGGATCCACCGACCACACCTGCGAGATTGCCTCCACCTTCGGTGCCGATGTCTATCTCTCTGCCGACATCCTCCCGCAATACGGTGAAAAGAAAGGTAAGGGTGAAAATTTATGGAAGGCCGTCTACGAACTCACCGGCGACATTATCGTCTACGTCGATGCCGACATTAAAAACATCCATCCGCGCTTTGCCTATGGTCTCGTTGCCCCGCTCATCTACCGCCCCGAAGTCCATTATGTCAAAGCGTTCTATGATCGGCCGCTGGCCTTCTCTCAAGGGGTACGCCCATCCGGCGGCGGTCGGGTGACCGAGATTTTGGTTCGCCCGCTCTTCTCTCTGTTTTTTCCCGATCTGACCGGGCTTGTCCAGCCGCTTTCCGGCGAGTATGCCGTCCGGCGCGAAGTCCTCGAAAAGCTCCCCTTCCCCATCGGATACGGGGTTGAAACCTCGCATCTCATCGATGTCTACGAAAAGTGGGGCATGGATGCCATCGCCCAGGTGGATCTCGACCAGCGCGTGCACCGGAACCAGGAAACCCGCGACCTCGGCAAGATGGCCTTCGGCATCCTGCGTGCCTTCCTCTCTCGTGCCGAGGCTCTCGGTGTGATCGGCGACCTCCCCGAGCTCAACACGCTCCTTCGTCAATTCCAGGCCCACGATGAAGTGTTCGAGCAAATCGCCTACGAGATCGTTGAAGAGGAACGACAACCGATGATCGAACTCCCCGAATACCGAGAAAAATTCGGGATTGAAACATGAGCGATAAGCTGGCCATCGCTATTTTACATTACCACCTGCGCCCGGGCGGGGTGACGCGAGTGATTGAACGGGCCGTGGAATCGCTGGGCGACCAAGTCGATGTGCTGGTTCTAACCGGTGAAGCGCCCGCGCCGGACGATGCGCTCACGCCGCTGAGCGAACCCTTCCATGCTTTGGAATATTCCGATGAAAATTTTCCGGGAATTGAAAACTTAGTGGATGATCTACGCTTCACCGCACGCTGCCTGCTCGGGCGTGACCCCGATATCTGGCACATCCATAATCATGCTCTCGGGAAGAATAGCTTCGTGCCACAATTGGTCTGGCACCTCGCCAATGCCGGATGCCGGCTCCTGCTCCAACCGCACGACTTTGCCGAAGATGGCCGGCCCGAAAACTACCGCCTTTTACGGGAACATCTCGGCAATGATCTGAACCGAATTCTATATCCGGTCGCCGACCACGTTTGGTATGCGCCGATCAACTTTCGCGACAAATCCTTCCTGGAAGACCTTGGACTGCCTAACGTCCACGAACTCCCCAACGCAGTGACACCGTTCCCCCTGGCAAAAAGCAATCAGGACGTCGCCACTACGAAAACCATCGTCTACCCCGCCCGCGCCATCCGCCGCAAGAATATGGGCGAGTTTCTGCTTTGGAGTCTGCTCGCACCCGATGACTACCGATTCATCAGCACCCTCGCTCCCGACAACCCCAAGGCGCACCCCATCTACGACGAATGGGTTGCCTTTGCCAAGGAACTAAACCTTCCCGTGGAATTCGATGTCGGGCGCACAACCGACTTCGCCGAACTCGTGCAGGGATCAACGGCGCTCATCAGCACCAGCATCGCCGAAGGCTTCGGCCTCGCGTTTCTCGAACCTTGGCTCGAAGGAAAGATGCTCGTGGGGCGCAACCTTCCAGAGATCACCTGCGACTTTGAAGATGACGGCCTCGATCTCTCATTGCTCTATTCAACCCTCCCCATCCCGCTGGAATGGCTTGGAGAAACCACATTTCTCCAAGCCTTGGAACCCGCCATGAAAGAGAGTTATGCCGCCTATTCCAAAGATTGGGACCCCGGGTATTTCGAGCGGGCCAAGGCCGCGCTCATCGTTGATGGGAAGGTTGACTTCGGTATCCTCGACGAACCGCTCCAGCGCAACGTCATTCGCCATCTGAAAGACCATCCCATTGATCGGAACATCCTTCCCTCCCTTCCGTACCAAGTCTCAAACCTCATCAACCATAATCACCAGATTGTAAACGAACACTACAGCCCCGCCGCCTATGGTCAGCGCCTACTCGGCCTCTATCGAAAGCTCGCCACCAGCCGACCTAGTGCGGTTTGCGCCGCCTCTGCCACCGAACTTCTCGATCACTTCCTCCAGCCCCATCGCTTCAACCTATTGCGCACCTAGTACATAGCCATGAATTGATTGTCGGGTAAAGTTTTTTGAGTTTAATGCGGGCATCCGAGGTTGAGAACTGCCAGTTCATTGGCGAGGCACACGTGTTCCGCGTCTGCTGCCAAGGGCGAAACGGGGAACCGTCCCGTTCTGCCCGTATTTAAAACCAAGGACATTGGCCGGACAGATGAAGATTAATCCCAATGAAGCCACCCTTGAAGGGGCCGTCTTTCGGGGCTGTACAACAGAAAAAACAAGAAACTATTTGGCGGGGTTCCTGGTTTGAACGATGATCCCCCCTATGCAAACACTCACGAAAATCATCCACAACAACTGCCCGCCATTGCCCCCTATCCCAACGGATGTGAAGCCAAAACTGATTAAGCTGAATCAGGTCAAGGCCGTGCTGTTCGATGTGTATGGAACCTTGTTTGTTTCGGGGTCGGGCGATGTGGGAACCGCTGCGGCATCCGACTCCGCCGATGCGCTGACACAGGCGCTCGCGGCATCCGGATTCGAAGGCGAGCTGGAGCAGGCTGGTCGGATTGGAAAAGAACGGCTGAAGGCGGAAATCCTGAAATGGCATGCGGCCGCGCGCACGGCAGGCATCGATTTCCCGGAAGTCGAAATTTCACGGATTTGGAAAACTTTGGTCGACTCGCTACTCAACACGAAGGCCGAACCCGAGCAAATTCGCCGCCTGGCAGTGGAGTACGAGTGCCGCGTAAATCCCGTCTTCCCGATGCCTAAAAGTCTTGAAACCATCGAGGCTTTAAAACAACGAGACCTAACTTTAGGCATTGTTTCCAACGCGCAGTTCTACACCCCCCTGCTCTTTCCGGCCTTCTTCCAGAAAACGACTGAAGAACTCGGCTTCGATCCCGATTGCTGCATCTGGTCGTTCAAGGAACTGAGGGCCAAACCCTCAACACTGCTTTTCAAGAAGGTTGGGAAATTCATGCGCGAAAACCACGGCTTTGGACTCGATGAAACGGTCTATGTGGGCAACGACATGCTGAACGATGTCTACTGCGCTCAGCAGGCCGGGTGTCGAACCGTATTGTTCGCCGGCGATCAGCGATCGCTTCGAATGCGGGAAAATGATGAGCGGTGCCTTGCAATCCAACCCGACGCTGTGATTACCTCCCTCCCTCAATTGCTGGAGATTCTTTAATGCTCAATGCCGTACTATTTGATTTTGACGGGATCATCGTGGATAGCGAACCCATGCACTATCGCGCCTTTCAGTCGGTCCTCGACCCGCTGAAAAAGGGATTCTCGTGGGAGGACTATTGCGAAACCTATATCGGCTTTGATGACCGGGATGCGTTCAAGGAGGCTTTTAAGGTTCATAATGAAAAACTGTCGACGCGCGATGTTAAGCGACTGATTGCCGAGAAGGCCAAGGTCTTTCAGCAACTCATCCATGATGGCAAAGCCACCCCGCTGCCCGGAGCAATCGATTTGATCAAAAGCATTCCGCGCAAGCTCCCGATCGCCCTGTGCAGCGGCGCGTTACTTGAAGATATTCTTCCCATCATCGAACGCCTTGAGATTGCAAGTGCCTTCAGCGTAATCGTCACCGCCGAAGACACCAAGAAGAGCAAGCCCGACCCGGCCCCCTATAAACTAGCTCTCGAAAAACTGGGAATGGACGATGCATCAACAGCCATCGCGATCGAAGACACCCCGGCCGGCATCATTTCCGCAAAAGGCGCAGGATTGAAGGTACTCGCCGTCACCAACAGCTATGATCATGAATATCTCTTTGAAGCCGATGCCATAACCGACTCGCTCGAAAATATAAGTCGGCTATCGCTTGAAGACATGGTGCTTTAACCCGTAGAGTGCGCACGATTTTAACCCTTAAATTGAGGAAACCCCATGACCCCCGCCGCCACAAAAATCGAACTCCCTGGTGTTGAAAAATTTAAAACCGGAAAAGTCCGCGAAGTCTACGACCTAGGCGACACCTACCTGTTCATCGCCTCCGACCGCATCTCCGCCTTCGACTGCATCATGCCCAATGGCATTCCCGATAAAGGGCGGGTGCTCAACATGATTTCTAAGTTTTGGTTCGACCGCACAGGTGACATCGTCAAGAACCACATGATTTCCACCGATGTGGCCGACTTTCCCGCCGCGTTGCAAGAGCATGCCGAACTGCTGAAAGGCCGCTCCATGCTCGTCAAAAAAGCAGAGCTCCTTCCCGTCGAATGCATCGTGCGCGGATATTTGATTGGCTCCGGATGGAAGGAATACCAGAAGTCCGAAACCATCGGAGGCATGCCACTTCGCTCGGGCTATGAAATGGCCGGAAAACTCGACGAAGCCATCTTCACGCCCTCCACGAAAGCCGACGAAGGGCACGACGAAAACATCTCTATCGATCAGATGAAGGAAATCGTCGGCGAAGAGCTCGGCAACCAACTGATCGACATTAGCCTCAAGCTCTATCAAACCGCCGCCGACTATGCGCTCACCAAGGGCATTATCATTGCCGACACTAAATTTGAGTTCGGCATGGTGGACGGGGAGCTGATCCTGATCGACGAAGTGCTGACGCCCGACTCCTCGCGCTTCTGGCCTGCCGACACCTACAAGCCCGGCTCTTCTCCCTTCTCGTTCGACAAACAGTTTGTACGCGACTACCTCGAAACACTCGACTGGGACAAAACCCCGCCCGCCCCCGAACTGCCCGAAGAGATCGTCAAGAAATCCCGCGAAAAATATCTCGAAGCGTATCGCCTGCTTACAGGCGAAGATCTCAGTTGCTAGTGCAACTGGGTTATTGGTTACTAGGACTTTTCCCAATACCCAATAACGATTAACGGATAACCAAAACGTGAATGCGTTATTAGAGAGTTTTTTGGACTACATCTCGCTGGAGCGCGGGCTGAGTATCAATACGCGCAAGGCCTATGCGGATGATCTTCGCCAGTTCCTGTCCTATCTCACTGAAAAAGGAGTCTCCTCTCTCAGTCAGGTCAGCCGAAAACAAATCCTCGACCACTTGATGGCCATGAAAGCCAGCGGCATGTCGACCAACTCGATCTCGCGACACCTTGTTTCCATCAAGATCTTTTTCCGTTATCTCCAGCAAGAAGGCCTGCTGGATAAAAACGTCACCGACACGATGGACTCGCCACGGCTCTGGAAAATCCTGCCGGATACGCTATCGGAAAAAGAGGTCGATCTCTTGCTGGAAGCACCGGACATGCGCAAGCCGCTCGGCGTGCGCGACCGCGCCATGCTGGAAATATTCTATGCCTGTGGACTTCGTGTTTCCGAACTGGCGAACCTGAAGTTGGCCGATCTGCATACCGACGACGGCTATATTCGTTGTATTGGCAAGGGGCGCAAGGAACGCGTAATTCCGATTGGCGACAAATCGTTGCGATTGCTCAACCGCTACCTTGAAGAAGTCCGGCCCATCCTTTGCGACAACCCCCATGTTCAGCAGGTGTTCGTTTCCAAACGCGAAGCCGGACTCTGCCGCCAGCGGTTGTGGCAGATCATCAAGAAATACACCAAGGATGCCGGCATCATGAAAAATGTAACGCCACACACCCTTCGCCATTCCTTCGCCACCCATCTGCTGGCCAATGGCGCACCCCTGCGCGTTATCCAGGAAATGCTCGGCCACGCCGATATCGCCACCACCCAGATCTACACCCACGTCAACCCCGAACGCCTCAAGTCGATCCATCAGCAATTCCATCCGCGGGCATAAGAAACGGTTTGGAGTGCGCAGGCTCGATCGCGCTTTAAAACGCCCGCGCAAGGCCGTCCAGACGCTCCACCGTTTCGCTCATTCAAAAGCGGTGTCGAGCCACCGCACTCCCATACACCACACAAACAAAGGAGAACCCCATGCCATTCGAAACTTACACCGGCGGCATCATGGGCAAGATAGCCGACCGCCAACCCAAGGCAACCATTGTCAAGCAGGGCAATATTAACTTCAACACCGCCGCCACCCACCTTTTCAAGCAGCGGCAGGCCAAACATATCCAGCTTCTATACGATCGCGAAACCCACCGCATCGCCTTCAAGCCCTGCCAAAGCACCCGCTCCTATCCCGCAGCATGGAATGTCGAACAAGGCATGCTCATCATCGATCTGGGTTGCCCCCCCCCTTGGAGTGCTCAAGGTTGCCGTTCACTTCGTTCGCTGCTTTCGTAAACTCAAGCCTCGCTTCGCGTGATTGAGCTTTAAAACACCCGCACACCGCTCGGCCGCATGGATTCTTCTGATTCAATCGGAGCGGATCTTGTCTTGACGCATCAAGTTCATTATATTGCCCAGCATGAACAAGAGCGAACTGATGGCTTATCTGAAAGAAATTGACCAGGGTCTGAAACAACCCGCCATGTTGTACATCTATGGTAGCGCCGCCTACATTCTACTCGATGAGCCCGACCGAACCAGCCTGGACATCGATGTGGCCGCACCCTACTCCGATGCGGACTACGCCGATATTTCCCAAGCGGCCGAACGCGCTGGAATTCCGATTAATCCCGCCGAAGAATCCGCTTCAAACCACATTGAATGGATTCAAGCTCTTCGACTCTGCCTGCCCAAACCCTCGCCCGATATGAGCATGCTACTTTGGCAGGGAACAAAACTTACGATTAAAAGTCCTCCTGTGCCAGAGCTCATAGCAAGCAAGCTGATTCGATACGACGAAATGGATCAAGGAGATCTGCAATATCTCTATTCCCAATCCCCCGTCGCCTTTTCTTCCATTGAGAAAGCGGTTGAAAACCTTCCCCCTCCATTCAATACGGATGCAATGGTACTTGAGAACCTCGAAAACCTGAGACAGGATTTGAAAATGTGGAGAAGCGGAGGGAACCCATGACCCCTCGCGAAAAACTGCAATACAGCTATGAGCTGGCCTTCCATCCCCCCCGGTTGAATGCCGCATGGCAACAAATCAAGAAAGGCGAAGCCGAGGAAGAAATCAAGGAATTACTGGATACCGCGCTCCTGCTTCACCAGAGGCTCCCTGAAAACGGATTTTCCTCCCAACGAGCCCTGCAACGCCTAGCGATCTACCAAGCCAAATCGAGGGCGTTCGGAATGGTCGGGTTTATCCGAAACATCCGGTCAGCTCTTGGATGTAAGGAGCTTGAACGACATGTGGTTCCTGGAAATCTTGTCCGCGACATCGGGCTTCCACCGTTTTGCCGCTGAACCCAAATTTTTTCCTTCCAATCTTCCAATCTTCCAATCTTCCACTATTCTTTTTCGAACGTTGAAAATAATTTCAGGTCGACATCGTTAGGTATGGATTGCTATGGCACATTTTAAATACATAGGGCGGTCAAAGAAGGGCGAACGGGTCGAAGGTGTGCTCGAATCCAGCGATCGGGCGGGCGCGGTTCGGCAGATCGAAGCAATGGGGCAAATTCCCGTTTCCATCACGGAAACCACGAAGACGGTGAATCAGGATTCCGGATCGAAAAAACGCTTTAAATTCGAGTTGGGCTTCCAGCGAAAGTCCAAGATGAAGATGCAGGAACTCCTGCTCTTTTCGAGGGAGCTTTCCGACCTCGTTGCTTCCGGCATGACGATTGGGCGTGCATTGCATACGCTCTCTGCCCGCAAGGACGAAAGCGCCGTTGGAAAAATTGTCGAAACCCTGCGCAACGAAATCATCCAAGGCACCTCGCTCTCCGACGCACTGGAACTCTATCCGGAAACCTTTTCCACGCTCTACGTCAACCTCGTCCGTGCCGGAGAGGCCAGCGGTAACCTGCCCACCTCGCTGGAGCATATATGCGTGCACTACGAACGGGTTCAGGAGGCGCGTGGAAAGGTCATGGCAGCAATGAGCTATCCCATCATTGTGATGTCTGTCGGAGCGCTGGCGGTCATTGGCCTGATGGTGGGCATTGTTCCAAAGTTTGCGGCAACGTTCGATGAGATGGGAGCAACGTTGCCTCGACCCACCCTGATGCTGATGGCCATCAGCAATTTTGTCACCCACTACGGACTGATTCTTCTCGGGGTTGGTTTTGGCGCATTCGTACTTTTTAAAAAATGGATTAAGGAGGGCAAGGGTCAGGAAATCTGGCACCGATCCGTTCTGCGTATTCCGATTGCCGGAGCCATTGTGACCACCAATGCCTTCGCCCACTTCTCCCGTACCCTAGGCACATTGCTTCATAATGGAGTATCGGTTTTGCCCGCCCTTGGAATTGTCCAGAAAACAATCAAAAACGTAGTGATTTCTGAAGAAATCGGGAAAGCTCGCGAGCGCGTGACCGATGGATCCAGTCTTTCGGGCCCGCTGGCGCAAGGAAAGGTTTTTCCGCGTCTGCTGATTGATATGCTGGCGGTCGGCGAGGAAACCGGCGATTTGGCCGGCTCGCTGAAACACATCACTCGGCGCTACGACAGCGAACTGGACCGGCTGGTCCAAACCTGTACCACCGTACTCGAACCCTTGCTGATCGTCGGCGTGGCCATTGTTATCGGCGGCATTGCCGTTGCCCTATTGCTACCCGTATTAACGCTTACAGATTCACTGCATGTTTAAACCCAGAAACAGGAGATTCCCCATGACAAATAAAAGAAAAGACAAGCACCTGAGCAAACGGTCTGGTTTCACCCTGATCGAAATCATTCTCGTTGTCGTCATTATCGGCATTCTGGCCGGTATTGCGATTCCCCGCATGGGCGGCAAGGCCGAAAAGGCACAAATCTCCGCTGCCAAATCAAATATTGCCGCATTGGGCATGGCCATTCAGGAATATGAAATGATGAACGGAAGCTATCCAGCTAGCCTCGACGGCCTCCTGGATGAATCCAAGGGTGGTCCCTACATGGAAAAGAAGGTCATCCCGAAAGATCCTTGGGGCACACCGTTTATCTATGCCGCTCCGGGTTCGCACAACAGCCACACCTTCGACCTCTCCTGCACCTCGACCAAAGGCACCGTAGTTAACAACTGGGAGTAGGCGCGGCGATGCCGCTTGAATATCGAATATTGAACAAGGATTCATGAATGAAGAAGTATTGCCCTTCGAAATTCGACATTTCTTATTCGTCATTCTGCGGTTCAATCAAGGTGAAGCCCGCAGGCTTCACCTTGATTGAAGTCATTCTGGTGGTGGTGATCTCCTTGATTTTGATGGGAGTTTCTCTTCCATACTTCGCCCACGCCTATAAGGGGACAAAACTGCGCACGGCATCGCGCACGGTCAACCGCATGGCGCGGTATGCCCGCAGCATGGCGATCATGCGCGAAACCACCATGACGGTTGCGCTCAACCACGAGACGATGGAAATCTATCTCGGAGCCTCCACCCAATCCTCCACGAATGCAGCAGACGGCGAGCTGGATCAGGATGTACTCAAACGGCTCGGCTATGTGGAAGGCGAAGGTTCTTCCGATGATGCCAGCATTGACAAGGAGGTTCATCGTTTCCTTCCCGAGGGGCTGGAAGTCTCCAACTTTGAGAAAGAGTGGAGCGAAAAGGACGACGCACACGAAGACCTGTACCTGATCCGGTACTATTCCGACGGCCAATCGGATTGGTTTGTACTGAAGTTCGAAGACAACCGCGGTCTTGGCGTGAAGCTGGAGAACGACCCCGTCTCGGGGAAAATCAGATCCGAATTCACACAATAAGAAACCCGCACCCTCGTTATTCACGCACCGCACACAGAAAAAAGAGCCCGACTTAATGGATCAAACGGATATCGAGTGTATTAATGCCTATCTGGGCGGCGACGCAAATGCGCTCGAGCCCATGGTGGAGAAGTATAAGCGGCCGCTCTATTCCTTTATTCTTAAAATGACCGAGGGGCGCGAAGATACGGATGAAATCTTTCAGGAAACCTGGTTCAGGGCGCTGAAAAATATTCATAAGTTCCAACACAAGAATTTCCTGAACTGGTTGTTTAGAATTTCGCATAACCTCGTGATCGACCGCGCACGGAGAAATAAACGGGTTGTTTCAATGCAAACCGTGACGGGCGGCGATGAAGATGGCCGCACGCTGGAGGATCATCTTCCTGCTCCGGGCATATCACCAGCGGAGGAAGCCGGAGGAACGGGACTGGGCGTTGCGATTGACCAAGCGGTTGAAACGCTGTCGCCCGAACAAAAAGAAGTGTTTCTCATGAGGATGTATGCCAACACCTCGTTTAAGGAGATTGCAAAGATCCAAAAGTGCTCAATCAACACTTGTCTGGCTCGAATGCAATATGCGCTAGCCAAACTACGTTCTATCTTAAAGGAAGAATACGATGAGTTGCAGGAGGCCATGTCATGAAGTGCATTAAAGCAGAAAAACTAATCCTGTTGCAGGATTCAGGAGAAACCGCCAACAAACACCGTGGAGCGCTGGCCGCGCATCTGCACGACTGCGATCCCTGTCGCCGGTTCCAGCACGCCATGGTGGAATCTCAACGCGCATTCCTCCCCCTGGCGGAACCCTCCGCCACCGTGCTGAACAACATTAAGCGTGAAGCCCGCAGGCGGATTCCGGAGAACCCGTCAGCCCAAATCTACTACTGGAAACCCGCGCTAGCCATGGCGGCATCTGTCATGATCGCCCTCGGCCTCTTCTTTACAGCCTTCAGCCCGGATCGTGTTGGATTGGAACTTGTGATGACCGAAACCGAATTGCTGAATACCCAAGACCAAATCGTTAGCGTCATGTATAGCGGCCTTTCCGAAGACGACCTTGCCTTCAACTTTCTCATGACCTACGAAGAGGAAAGCTAGCGGATTGGTTTGGTGGATTTATGGAAGGGTGGATTGCTGAAATCCATCCTTTTTTATTTTAGTCGATCTTTGAGCTGCTGGAGCGAGTTGATGGGCTCTTCGCAGGCAAAGTTTCGGCAGATGTATACGGTGGTCTTCCCTCCAACCATCCCCTGCTCTTTCGTGAAGGGGGCAATTTTTGACAACGCATCCGAATCCGATGGATCTTTGAACAACACCACCTTGCCCGGGTTGTAAACGCGGTTGATATAGTCGAGCTTCTGTTTTGTGTCGTCACTCTTCCGATCACCCACCACAACGATTTCAACCGATTCGCCTCGTGCAAATTGAAGAGCAATCAAAGCCTGAGAAAAATTGGATGGAGACGCGTTCATCGATCCGCCAAACGCCTTGCCCACCTCAACCGCCTGTTCTTCGAATTCCGAGCGCCCCGTCAGTCGAGCGAGTTTCAGCAAGTTAAGAAACTGAATTGAATTCCCTGAAGGGATAGCTCCATCATAGAATTCCTTGGGTCGAACGATCAATTTTTCCGCGTGGTCGGCGGTCATGAAATATCCGCCATGGTCTTTATCCCAAAACGATGAGGTCAGGATGGCGTTGTAGTTCAGTGCCGTTTCCAAATAGTGAAAATCAAGCGTACTTTCATACAACTCTAAAAGACCAAGGATCATGAAGGCATAGTCCTCCAAGTGCCCCAAAACAGCTTTGTCTCCATCGCGGTACCGATGCCATAACACCCCGTTGTTCTGTTGCATTTCCGATTCAATAAATGCATTCGCCTTGATGGCCGCTTGCACATATTCATCCTTTCCGAAGGCACGTCCTGCTTTGGCAAAGGCGGAAATCATCAGTCCGTTCCAGTCGGTTAGCACCTTGGTGTCCTTAAGCGGATGAATCCGTTTTTCACGAACCTCGAATAGTTTTTTTCGAGGTGCGGCAATTCGTTGAGCATCAGCCGGGGTCGGAAACTCCGATAAATGAGGAATATTATTCCCCGTCATTTTTCCGCTGGCTTCGTCACGGAAATTTCCGGATTTGGCTAAATTCCACAGCCCGGAAACAAAGTTGGATTCGTCCGCCAGCAAGGACCTGGTTTCTTCTAGCGTCCACACATAGAACAACCCCTCTTCGCCTTCCGAGTCAGCATCTTCGGCGGAAAAGAAGCCGCCCTCCGGAGCCGTCATGTCGCGCT
>JAOZKS010000493.1:1149-2021 GCA_029935255.1 Pontiella sp. | reverse complement strand
TCGGCCGCATGTGGCGGTTAGAGAAGGGAACTTTCGAAAACGGCGCGATCTACACCCATGCGGCAACGTTTAAGATGGCGGGTGACCTAGCGATCGGGCGGGCTGCGGATGCCATGGACACCTTTAAGAAGATCCTGCCGACCAACCCCCAGAACCCGGTTGCGGTCTCTACGAATGAGCCGTATGCGTTCGGCAACTTCTGCTGCGGCCCAGAGAATAAGAATTTCGGGGTCAATCTTTTTAGCCATTTTACAGGTGCGTATGCGTGGTGCTTCAACGCAATTGTGGAAAAGATGATTGGAGTCGAGCCAGTCTATACTGGCCTAAAAATTGAGCCATGTTTGCCTTCGGAGTGGGATGGTTTGAAAGTTCGTAGAACGTTCCGCAACTGTGTTTACAACATTGAAATTTCGCGTTCTGAATCGCGAAGCGGGAAGTATGAAGTATATGCCAATGGGATCAAACTGGACTCGTCGATTGTGCCGGTTTCATCCACCCCGGTTGAGGTAAAGGTTCTGGAGAAATAATATGAATATGTCGATGGTTGATTGGGGCATGGTACTGGCCCTGCTGGGGCTGATGACCTTTGCGGCGCTCAGTACGCGCAAGTTCAATAGAGGCGTGGTGGATTTTCTCTCTGCCGGACGTTGTGCGCGTAAATATGTACTGGGGGTTGCCGAAGGACTCTCCTGCGTTGGCGCCATCACCATTATCGCCTGGTTCGAGGCCTACTACCGTGGCGGGTTTTCCGTAGCCTGGTGGACGATGGTCACGTTGCTCACAACGGTGGTCGTTGCTATGTCCGGCTGGATTGCCTACCGCTATCGCCAGACCCGTGCGCTGACACTCGCGCAGATCCTTGAAATGCGCTA
>JAOZKS010000493.1:0-1139 GCA_029935255.1 Pontiella sp. | reverse complement strand
TAAATTTCGTATCTTTGCCGGATTCGTAATCTTTATTTCAGGAACACTGAACTTCGGCATTTTTCCAGCTGTGGCAGGACGATTCTTTCAATATTACTTCGGGTGGGATCCTGTTCTTTTTACGCTCGGTGGCATGGAATTCGACCTTGTCTACGCGGGGATCATGGCTGGCCTCACCCTCATCGCACTCTTTTTTGTTTTTGCGGGTGGACAGATCACCATCATGATTACCGACTTTATTCAGGGCACTTTTGCTAACATCTGCCTTTCGGTTATCGTGGTTTTCCTGCTGATTACCGTTCCGTGGGAAAAGATTGTCGATACGCTGGGTCAGCGCGATGCCATGGAGATGGCTCCTGTTGCGGCGGTCGCGAGCGGTGAAGATTTCGCACCCATCTATGCAACGGCCGGTCCCGGTATTGATTCTTCCGAAAAATTCATGCTCTCGGCGGTCACCCGCAAGGCACTTGATGAGGGAACGCTTAAAATTGATACGATCCTGTTTAAGGTCCAGCCGAAACAAAATCTCCTGTCCGGCACGGACTATCGCGCCTCCTTTTCCTATCGCGCCGACGACCGGAACCAGTACGGGATGATGATTGTTGCGTCGGACGGGCGGCAGGAGTCGCAAACCCTGACGCTGCCCGGGACCGGCGGCGAAGAGCGCGGGGTCGAGCTGGCATTTAAGAGCACCAACATCGGCACGTCCGAACTCCACTTCGTTCGGGGCGGCGCCGCCGCCGGCGAGTTCAAGCTCACGACGCCGGTGGATATCGCACTCAAGCCGGGGCAGTCGATGTTCCACCCCTTCCAGTCCGGCTCCACCAAGGACTTCAACATGTTCTTCTTCCTGATCCAGGCACTGGTCATCTTCTGGACCTACAAGGCGTGGCAGGGGACGCAGGGCTACTACAGCGCGGCCATCAACGCTCACGAGGCCCGCATGGGCGGGGTGGTCGGAAACATGCGCATCATGGTGCAGAACATGATGATCATCCTTATTCCCGTGGCGGCCTACGCAATCTTGTTCGACTCATCCGATCCCGCGAGCCGGGCCATTGCCGCCAACGTCACCGAACGCATGGCGGAACTGCCCAACGAAGCCATGCAGAACCAGCTGCGCATCACGCTGGTACTCA
>JAOZKS010000492.1 GCA_029935255.1 Pontiella sp. | reverse complement strand
TCAATATTTTCTCCAAGTTCTGGAAGTTTAAATTCAATGGCCATGGTTATTCTCCTACCGGATTGGGTTTGCCGGAATCAATGCCCAGATCCTTGCGGGCTTTCTCCAGTTTCTTTTGATCAAATTCCCCCCTCGCCGCCAGCGACGAAAGGACGGTCCAGGCGACGGTGTTGAAATCGACCTCGAAGTGTTTGCGCAGTGCGCGGCGACCGTCGCTACGGCCAAAGCCATCGGTTCCCAGCGAAACGATTCCTCCCGGCACACAGCTGGACAACGAGGCAGGCAACAGTTTCATGTAGTCCGATGCGGCGATGACGGGGCCGGTTTCACCTTCGAGACATTCGGCGATGTAGGGCTTGATGGCATTTTGGTTGCGGACGTTTTCGCGTTCGGCATCCAGCGCATCATTGATCAGGTTTTTATAACTCGTGACCGACCACACGTTGGTTTCGATTCCGTATGTTTCCTTCAATAATGCGGCCGCCTTGACGACTTGCTGCATGATGGCCCCACTACCCAGAATCTGCGCCTGCGCCTTTTTCGAAGATTGGAATTTGTACATTCCTTTGAGAAGGCCTTCTTCCACGCCTTCGGGCATGGCGGGTTGTGCGTAGTTTTCGTTGAGCAGAGTGATGTAGTAGAAGACCTGTTCGTTTTCAACATACATGCGGCGGATGCCGTCCTTGACGATTGCGGCAAGTTCGAAGGCATAGGCCGGGTCGTAGGCCACGAGGTTGGGAATGGTGAGCGCCATTACGATGCCGTGTCCGTCCTGATGCTGAAGGCCTTCGCCTGCAAGCGTGGTTCGTCCGGCGGTGGCTCCCATGAGGAAGCCTTTGCAACGCGCATCGCCCGCGAGCCACGCGAGGTCGGCAATGCGTTGGAAGCCGAACATGGAATAGTAGGTGTAGAACGGAATCGTGTTGATGCCGTGGTTGGAGTACGCCGTGCCTGCGGCAACGAACGAGGAGAATGCGCCGGACTCGGTGATGCCCTCTTCAAGAATTTGGCCGTCTTTGGCTTCCTTGTAGTAGAGCAGGTTGTCGGCATCGACCGGCTCGTAGAGCTGGCCGGAGTGGGCGTAGATCCCGACCTGACGGAACAGAGCATCCATGCCGAATGTGCGGGCTTCGTCGGGAATGATGGGAACAACGAGCTTCCCGATGTTTGAGTCGGAAAGCAGTTTGCTCAACACCCGCACGAAGACCATGGTGGTGGAGGCCGCGCGGTCGGAACCTGCATTGAATTCCTCGAAGATTTTGTCGGCGGGCATTTCGATGGCCGTGTATTCGGTGCGGCGCGTCGGCACATGGCCACCGAGCTCGGCACGGCGTTCCATGAGGTATTTCATTTCCGGACTGTCTTCCGGCGGACGGTAGAACGGGACGCTATCGATCTCCTCTTCGGAAATCGGAATGCCGAAGCGGCTGCGGAATTCGCGCAGAGATTCTTCGTCGAGTTTTTTCTGCGAGTGGGTAATGTTCTGCCCTTCGCCAGCGCGACCGAGGCCATAGCCTTTGACGGTTTTGGCGAGGATGACGGTCGGGCGACCTTCGGTATCCATGGCTTTCTGATAAGCGGCGTAGACTTTGGCGGGGTCGTGCCCGCCGCGGCGCATGCGTTTGAGCTCTGTGTCGGAAAGGTGCTCGGCGAGCTTGAGCAGGCGGGGGTCTGATCCGAAGAAGTGGTCGCGGATATACTGGGCATCCTCGACGGTATATTTCTGGAACTGACCGTCGACGACTTCGCCCATGCGTTTGACGAGGATGTCGTCTTCGTCTTTTTCGAGCAGGGGATCCCAGCTGTCGCCCCAAACCACCTTGATCACGTTCCAACCGGCTCCGCGGAAGGAGGCTTCGAGCTCCTGAATGATTTTACCGTTGCCACGTACAGGACCGTCCAATCGCTGGAGGTTGCAGTTGACGACAAAGGTGAGGTTGTCGAGTTTTTCCCGGGAGGCCAGGTTGATGGCTCCGAGGGTTTCGGGTTCGTCGGTTTCGCCATCGCCGAGGAAGGCCCAGACGCGCTG
>JAOZKS010000142.1 GCA_029935255.1 Pontiella sp. | reverse complement strand
CGGTTCCTTCCATCTCCGCATTGCCGGAGCTCATCCCGAGCAGCAGGGCGAGGTGCCCTCCGGCGGAACCGCCACCCACGGCCACGCGATCGGGATCATAGCCATACGTTTCGGCATTCGCCCGCAGCCAGCGGACGGCCCCTTTGCAGTCGTGTATGTTTTTGGGATGGATGGAGAGGTCTTTCAGCCGATAGTTGATGCTAGCCACGGCGTAGCCTTCGCGGCTTAGCCGGAGAATCGCGGGGTTGACGTTGGCCTTGTCGCCATTTTTCCAGCCGCCGCCGTGGATCCAGACCATCAAAGGGGGTGCGGTCTTTGCATTCTTCGGAAGGTAGAGATCGAGCTTGAGCGATTCGCCGCCGGCCACGGCATATTCAAGGTTCCGGTGAGCTGTGACGTTTTCTGGAAGCTTTCGGGTGCGGGATCGTTTCCACGGTTTGGAGGCTTCGGTGGATGGTTGTTCGCTGAACTTGTCGTCTGCAAGAATCGTGGTTGAAATGAAGATCAATGCCAAGGGGACTATGGTTTTCATGCTACCTCCGGAGTTGGGCAGATAACGAATGGGCTTCCGGATTTATTGGGCTCCATTCAACGCTTTCCCGCAGGCGACTTAGTTTTTTCCAATATTCGGAATGTGGGTGTTGGGGAAGGGGTTGGGGCTGATGAGGGCGTTGCCGGTGCAGGTGCCGTCGCAGCGACCGCACTGGATGCAGTGGAAGTCATCGACCTTAACCGCATGGTTTTTCCCGACGGCGGTGATGGCTTGGACGGGGCAGGTCTTGGTGCATTGGATGCAGGTGAAGCAACTCTCCGAATCGATCCGCCGGCGGCGCAGGCCGATTTTTGAGAAGAAGCCGAGCAGTACGCCGTAGGGGCAGACAAAGCGGCAGAAGGGGCGCGGCACGAAGATCCCGAGCACGAGTACGGCGGCAAGGGTGAGCCAGACCAGCAGGTCGCCCACAAGAATGAGGCGCGGTTCGGTGAGGGTTCCATCGATCAGATCCCCCAGCTGGCCAAGCCAGGCGTGGCCGGTGAAGAAGATCGGTTTGTAGACATCGACCTTGCAGGCCAGAAAGATTCCGCTGTGGAGTGCGCCCCACACGGTGGCGGCAAGCAGGACGATGGGGATCAACCGGAGAACTTGATTGAGCCGCCGGGGGATGAGGCAGTTGCCTTTTTTCCGCCCGATTAGATGCTGGATCGCGCCGAGCGGGCAGGCGGAGGTGCAGAAAACGCGGCCGGCAAAGAAGGCGGCGACCAGGGGCATCAGGAAAAGGGCGGCCACGCTTTTTCCGATCATTTCGGGGGCGACGAGTCCCATGAAAAAGTTGGTGGTGGCTCCGACGGGGCAGATGCAGCCGCCGCGAAAGAGGCCGAAGTAGAGCAGCCCGCCTACGGTGCTCAATGTGGTGAAGAGCCATTTTCGCTGGTGTCGAATCGAGAGCAGTCCCGCCGTGATCAGCAGGGCGGCGAGTATGGCGAGGTCGACCATTTCCCAGTGGAAGGGCTCGTGGGCGAATTCCTGCGGAACCAGTGCCTCCTTATATTCGGCCAGTTCCTGTGTGGGGGGGCGGAGGCACTCCTCTGTTTCCTGAGCGAACGAGGGCGCGGTTAAACAGAACAGGATCGGAAGAGCCTGGAGTAATATGTTTATCATGGACACACTGGGATAACGCTGGCCTCTGCGGGGTGAAACGTTGCTGCTCCCTAGTTTCCCGCTCGATCGTGTAGAGCACGCTTCACCTGAGCGGAGCGAGGGAAAGCGTGGATGCGGTAATCGGATCAAGCGCCTTCCTCCATGTCGTAGAAGTCGAAGCGGTCGAGGGAGTCGAAGAGATAGTCGCCGCGATAGTCGTCGACCGATTCGCGCGGGATGCGCTCGATGGCGTTTTCCGGGCAGGCGTTGGCGATGGTGCATTCGTTGCAGCCGAGGCAGAGGTCGGGGCGGATGACGAGGAACATGGATTTCGATCCGTGTTCGTTGCAACGCTTGGTGCATTTTCCGCAGCCGACACAGAGCTTGGAGTTGTTGGAGTAGAGAAATAGGCCATCGATTCCGCCGCTGAAGTTTTTCCGAACGACGGCATCGACCGGGCAGACGCGCTCGCCTTCGGTGTCGATTTTGTCCGAGTCGATTTTCGAGTCGGTGATGTGCCCGTAGCAGACGACGCAGTTGGAGCATTTCTTGGGATCGTTGAGGGCTTTGACGGCGGAGGGTTTTCGGATGCAGGTCGTTTCGCAGAGGCCGCAGGAGGTACATCTTTCGGGGTCGATCTGCCATGCAAAGCGGCGGTTCTGGGCGATGAACTCGGCATCGTCCGAAGGCTTGGCAAGGATGCGTGCGGTGGCGGCGGTGAGTGCCGCGAGTCCAAGGGCATGGCCGCTGCGGCGCATGAATTCTTTACGGTCAATCATTCTTGCTCCAGTTCCGGGGGGGTCCACGGGGTGGGCTCGACAAATCCGTTGCCGAGCAGGGTTTCGGGGGCGTTTTTCCCGGAGAGGGCGAGCAGCGCCTGTTGCAGGCGGTCGGCTTCCGCGGCGGCGACCTTGTTCATGTCGAGCAGGAGCGAAGTGAGCGGGATGCGCTCGGTTGTGGCGAGGACCCGGAAATCCTCCGCCCTGGCAAAGTCTACTGCGCAGTCGGCGGAGAGGGCGTAGTCGCTCAGGACGGCGGCATCGGCCACTTCGTCGAGCAACACGCCGACATTTTCGCCGCAGCTGGCATTGGTGTCGATTTTCCCCGGTCGCACCCCCTTTTGTTCGAGTAGCCGTATGGCGGCATGATGCTTTTCATAGGCATCGGCTTGACCCATATAGAGGTGCTTTCCGGTCAGCCCTTCCAGCGTTTGGATGGGGGACTCTGCGGGAACCACCACGATCCCGGTGAGCCAGCGGTTGTTGTTGGGGTCGAGCACATCGACGATGCGGCGGAAGTCCGCACCGGCTTCCTTTTCATGGCGCAAGGCATACCAAGGCTTGCAGAGCGCGCCGTCGTATTCGCCTGAAGCAATGGCGTCTTCAAGCTGGTAGGTTTCGGAAAAATAGACGAGTTGCAGGTCGATGCCATATTCCGTTTTCAGCTTTTCGAGCATTGCGGGATAGGTGCGTGCCGCGACATCGTGGACGCAGGAGCAGGCGGTATCCATGCAGTAGATATCGTTGACGGCGAGCTTCAAAGGCCGTGAGCCGGGGGCCGGGGGCGTGGTGCAACCGGAGAGGAACGCAATACCCACCGATGAGAGTAAAAGTAAGAACGTATTCATTCGAAATTCCGTGGTCATGGTTCGTTATTCAGGCGTGTTCTCCGGCTTCAGGGAACAAGCTTTACGATGTATCCTTTGGTGTTGGCGGCTAGATAGATGGTGCCCTTGCTGTCGATTGCCACGGGGATGAATTCGCAGCCTTTCACGAGCTCTTCAACGCCTTCGATCTGTTGGGCATGGTCTCCGTTGGCCTCGTAGATCTTGATGCGGGTCGGATCTTTTTCCACAGTGAGAATGCGGCCGTCGGGGAGGTAGCCCGCGCTGACGGGGTTGCAGCACCCTTGGAAATCGTCCATTCCACGCCCGCGCTTGCCGAATTCTTTCAGGAGGGTTCCATCGAGGCTGAACTGCTGAAGCTTGAAGGCCCCGAGGTTGGAGACGGCTACGGTATGGTCGGGAGCCTCGCAGAAATCAAAGATGCCGCAGCAGAGGCGCAGGCCTTTTTTGATTCGCCCCGTCTCTTTTCCCGTTTCTGTATCCATAAACACGAGCGCCCGCGCCGTGAGATCGGCCACCACCAGTTTGTCGCCAACAATTCGCGCGGCCTTGGCCGATATCAAATTATCGAACCGAGTCATTTTTAGTTTTTTGCCCGAGGCATCGAATACACCGCATTCAACGCCGATCGGGATCTGTACCGTGCGCATGCGCGCTCCGACTTTAACTTTCTTCTCTTTGGTCAGGGTGGAGAAGACATGGATGTTCCCGGCGGAATCCACGGCGATGGCTCCCGTGTTTTGCATGCCTGTATCGAGGGTTGATGCAAGCGAGCCGTCCGGCTTGAAGATCGTTACCTTGCCGGTCTTTTCCAGCACGCAGAGGGTGTCGCCCGCGCCGATGGCGATTTGGCTGATGGAGCCCAACCGGCCTTTACCGATCTGCCCTTCAATAGAGTAGTTCGCCATGGCCGCCGTTGATAGCAGCACGGAAAAGAGAATAAGTTGTCCCAATTTCATGGTGGAAGTCTCCGCTATTGAAGTAAAAGCAATCACCATAAGTTAATTATAATATTCAGTACTACTAAAAAACGATCCCCGCGCTACTTTAGACAAAACTCCAAGATCGGGATTTATGCCCGCGTCTGTACATATGATGCGTTCCCCATCCGTCATTGATTAATAGGGGCGAGAAAATAAAATCGTTATCCGGGCCCGGATCGAATCCTCCGTGAGGGGGGGCATGAAGGGTTTCGAAAGACAAGAGCATTAATTTATAGGGCGACCCCTAATCTATGCATGGTGGGAAACGGTCAGCGCAGCGGGTCCTGCAAAACCCAACTCCAATAAGGAAGAACTAAAATGAAACGAGCAATTCTAATCCTGTTTAGCATATCGACCTTGGCGAACGCCGCGCCAACCAAGCGGCCTCCCAATATTGTCCTGATCTACGCCGACGACCTTGGGGCGGGACTGCTGGGTTGCTATGGCCAGCAGATTATCAAGACCCCCAACATTGACCGGCTGGCCGACGAGGGCATGCGCTTTACCTATGCCCACGGCTGCACATACTGCGCCCCGGCGCGGGCAAGCCTGCTGACCGGGTTGCACGATGGCCATCGCGGGGCATGGAACATTAGCCGCGCCGGGCAGACCCTCAAGATGGACAGGGGCGAGCTCACGCAACAGAAGCTGGAGACCTTTCTGGCCCAGCAGATCCAGGCCGCCGACGGCGAGGTGTTCCTCGCCCAGCTGGCCCAGCAGGCGGGCTATGTTACCGGGCAGTTCGGCAAGCTGGACTGGGGGTTCCAGACGAGCCACGAGCGGCTCGTCCGCCACGGGTGGAACCACTATGTCGGCTACTACGACCACCAGCGGGCGCACGGCTTCTATCCCACCTATCTGTGGAAGGATGGCGAGAAGCTGATGCTACCCGGAAATACGCACCTCGATGCGGGAAAGACCGTGGAAACCTACGGCCCCGAAAGGACTAAGATCCGGCGCGACCACACGGGAAAGGTTACCTATTCGCAAGAGGTTTTCCTCAAGGAGCTTCTGGCGTTCATCCGCGAAAACAAGGATCGCCCGTTCTTTCTCTACCATTCGACCCAGCTGCCGCACGGGCCGGTCGATATTCCCGAGGTACATCCCGCCGTTGCGAACGATGAACGCCTCTCCGATGTTGAAAAAGAATATGCCTCGATGGTCATCATGCTCGACGACCATGTCGGGATAATCATGGCCGAGCTCAAGAAGCTGGGGTTGGATAAAAACACCATCGTTTTCTTCACCGCCGACAACGGCCACGGGATCTATTATTTGGATCGCTCCACGAAGCGCGAGACCCGCAACCGGCAATACCATGGCGAAGAGGACATCTTTAAAGGATCGCGGGATTTGGCCGGGAAGAAATGGACTCCGTTTCAAGGCGGGGTAAGCGTACCGCTGATTGCCCGCTGGCCGGGGCGCATCGCCGCCGGAACCACCAACGACCGGCTGACGGCCAACTATGACTTTATGCCCACGCTCGCCGCGCTCGCCGCCGTACCGATGCCCGACGGCAAGGACGGGCTTTCATGGCTGCCGACGCTCTATGGCAAATCCTCGCCGGAACATGACTATATCTTTGTCGACAACAGCACCGTCATCACCCGCGACGGCTGGAAGCTGGTGCCGGAGAAAAAGAAGCTCCTGCTGTTCAACCTGAACACCGATCCCGGCGAACGCGAAGATCTGGCAAAACGCCATCCCGAAAAATTCACGCGTTTAAACGCCATCTTGGAACGAGAGCGCAACAGCCAACGGCAGGATTTGCCGAACGCCAAATAGAACCTATAATGGGTGACCCCGGATCTACGTTCCTCGATCACAACCTGCGCCCCTGACATCCGTGACGGAGTTGGTGTCAGTCCTATTATTTTAGTGACGAAAGTCGAAAGGGTGCGATCCGAGGGCATAGGTAACAAATCAAAAAAAGGGTCAGCCCCAAAAAAGGGTCAGCCCGAACATTGTAACATTGTGCTTGTAGAGGTTTGTTTTTTATTTTAAAAGTAGAGGTATGGCTAGAACAGTAAGAGTGGAATATGCGGGGGCGGTATATCATGTGATGTGCCGAGGAAATAATGGTGATGCCATTTTTCTGGCGGATCGAGATCGAGATGCTTTTCTTAAAACGCTGGGAGAGTCGTGCGATCAGACGGGCTGGATAGTCCATGCCTTTGTCCTGATGGATAATCATTATCATATTTTGCTAGAAACTCCTGAGGCGAATCTGGTGGCGGGGATGAAGTGGTTGCAGGGAACATATACCCAACGATTTAATTCTGAAAACCGACAGAGAGGGCATCTGTTTCAAGGGCGGTATAAATCGTTAATTATTGACCCAGAGGAAGATTCTTATTTTTCCACGGTGAGTTCATATATTCATTTAAACCCTGTTCGAGCGAAGATGTGTAGTAATCCATCCATTTATAAGTGGAGTAGCTGTCGCTATTTTTCAAATAGGCGGATGCGAAAGCCAAAATGGCTGAGTGTGAAGCGTGTAATGAGCTCTGTGAACGCACGTAATGGAAATGAATATGCGGCATATATAAATCAACGAACAGTTGAAGAACTAGATCCTGACCGGTCAGAGGAGTTATTACAGGCGCGTCGGGTGTTGCAACGTGGATGGGTAATGGGAGACACGGCATTTCGAGATGAGATGTTGGATTTTATTAAGAATAAAAG
>JAOZKS010000491.1 GCA_029935255.1 Pontiella sp. | reverse complement strand
CCACTGGACCCCGTGCGAATACATTCCGTTTTCGCGCACCCCTTCCGGATAGCGGCTCGAACGGCCGAGGTACGGCTTGGTATCTTCACGCAACGGCGGGAAGCCGAGGCTCACCACGTTGTCGCGCTCCAGCACCTTGATCGCGGTATCGACCGCAATGCGGCTGCGCTCCGGGTTGATGTCGGCATAGACCGCCCAGGCCGCACCGAGTGCATCGGTTTCCCAATAGCCCGCGCCCTCGACCCCGATCTCGGTGCCGTCGTCGTGGATCGCCCGCAGATAGCGGTCGTTGCGCCACACCTTTTCAACACTCGCTTCAAGCGCCTTCAGCTTGGCCGCATAGTGATCCTTTCGCTTGGCCCCGCTACGCTCTTCGATGATGTGCAGGAAGTTTTTCAGGATGTAGGTCAGGAAGAAGGCCAGCCAGACCGACTCGCCGCGCCCTTCCGCGCCGATTTCGTCAAGACCGTCGTTCCAGTCGCCCGCACCGATCAGCGGCAGGCCGTTCGGGCCGAGGCGCTTTTCGAACACGCAGTCGAACGCCTTGAGAACGTGTTCGAAGATCGAGTCGGCCTTCGGCGAGCGCAACGGGTAGAAGCCCATTCCGTGCTTGCCTTCCGGTAGCGGCAACAACGGGGTTTCGGCTTTAAGGTAGGTCACCTTTTCGTCGAGCAACGTTTGGTCGCCGGTCATGCGGGTGTATTCCGCGACGCCCCAACCCATCCAAAGCAGGTTGTCGTAGGCATGCGAACGGCAGAGGAAGCCGGAACGGCCATCCTGCTGACGGAAGAACCAGTGTACGGTATCGCCTTCCGGGAACTGCTGCGAAGCATGCAGAATCAGCTGCTTGCGCGCCAGACTCGGATCGACCCAGATCATATTGACCGTATCCTGCAACTGGTCGCGGAAACCAAATGCGCCGGAGGCCTGATAGAACCCTTTACGCGCCCAGATACGCTCGGCGAGCGCCTGATACTTCATCCACTTCACATAGGCATCGAATTTTGGATCACTCGTTTCAATCTCCAGCGTCGATTGCAGCGCCAACCACCATGCGCGGGTGGCTTCCAATGATTGAACGGCGACTTCAACGGACTGGAACTTCATCACACAGGCATCGGCCTGTTTGCGGTTATCGCCCTGCCCCAACACGATCGAGATCGTCTGCTCGCCTCCCGCCGGAACTTCGACGGTGGTGGTCATGGCGGCCACGGCAAAGTCGTCGGAGGTTCCGCGTTGCGGCGCACCGCTTTCGAGCATGGCCGGATGGGCGAAGCTACGGCCTTCGCCGAAGAATTCGCCACGCTGGGTGGCGAACGTTTCAACATCCGTACTCATCGCCACGAAACAGGAGCCTTCGCGGAAGCTGTTGCGCGGGTTTTCAAAATACATCGCACCGGTCTTGGCATCGCGGTCGATCTTAAGCTTGCCGGCCATTTCCGGACTGTGCGCGAGCGCAATCTGGAAATAGGGTGCAACGCGCAGTTTCCGAACATTGGAACCGGTGTTCTTAATCTTCAGGATGTAGATGCCGGTCGGCTCGTCGAGCGGAACGTGAACGCTCAACTCGGTTTCGAGTTCGCCTTTGATCATCTTGAAGGTGCCGGTGCCATCGAGCCCGAAGAGCACATCGTGCTGAGCGTCGTTGTCCTTGATCGGATCGTAGGTCGGGGAGAACCATTCGCCGTTCTGCTCGTCATGGATGTAGATCGCTTCGGCGGGCATCTGCGAACCGGTCACATCGGCCCAGTCGGTGGTCAGGCGGTTCTGCTGGGCATTGCCGTTGGTGCTGGAGTGCAGACCGCGGTTGGTGACAGCCAGCACATGGCCGAGCGAGTTCGACATTTCGTGGTCGAACGGACGCGGAGTGAACGGCGTGAGCACGCGCAGGGTGTTTCCGTTGTCGAGATACTCGGTGTATTCGTCCGGCGTGCCCGGAAGGATTTCACCATGACCGATCAACGGATGGCGCTCTGGCTGCTTCGTATTCGTAAGCGACAAATCGACTTTCGGCTGGAGATATTTGCTGATCCACTCG
>JAOZKS010000141.1 GCA_029935255.1 Pontiella sp. | reverse complement strand
TCGCGACCACCGGCTTGTCGATGCGGGGGTTGTTCCGCTTGAAAACATCCCGCAACTCCACTGGGGACGATGCCCCGAGCACCAAGCCGTGTACTTCCGGCTCCATCAGCATGCGCGACATCTGCGCCATCATTTTCAACGAAATCGTGGGTTCGGATGCCGGGACAAGAATCAGGCAAACGATGCGCACGGGGAACTCCTCGAAGAGTACGGGTTCTTCCAGCGTGGCGACGGCAAAGAGGGCTTGCGTCAGAGACTCCAACCGCGCATGGGGAAACGCAATTTCCCGCCCCACGGCCGTGGTTCGCTGCGCCTCCCGCTCAATGAGCGCCTGAAGAATTTTTTCATGGGTCAGCTCCGAATTCACGTCAAAAAATTCGGATGTGCATAGATTCTTCAAAATCATATCCAGCACGTTATCGCGAGTATCCGACACCAAACCGATCTGCCACGACTCCACGCGGCGAGTGTAGTTCAACAGTTTCATTTTCGCCCCCTTCCGCTTAAAGACTGGCTTCGGCTTTGTCGTGCAGGTAATGCGAAAGAATGTGCTTGGCTTCCAGCGTCCCGATCAGATGTTGATCTTCATCAACCACCGCGATTTCCCGGATACTTTTGCGATCCATCAATTCCAATACCATTCTTAGCGTAGAGCTTGGCTGAACCGTAACCGCCTCGTCAGCCAGATCACTGGCATGGTGGAAGTTCAGTACATAGGCGATCGCGGGAAGCATCTCTTCCGCATCTTCTTTGCGCTTCGAGAGCTTGAGCACTTCCATGGCGATCTGCTTGGCCTGAATAACCCCGCAAAGCCGTTGCGAGCCATCTATTAGGTATACTTTATACCGGTCGGACGTGCAGAGCATCTCTGCAAGTTTTTCGAGCGAGGTTCCGCAATCTGCACGAAGGCAGGAGCTGTTGATGAGATAGGCAATATCCCTGACGGTGGTTTTTTCCAGATTGGCTTTCATATATATCCCTTCCAAATTTAATCCATAGAACAATGACGGCCCGCTTTGGGCACACAGAATTATCAGGGCATGCGAAACATGCCCTGGATAAGGGGTTCATTGTTCCCGGATCAAATACGCAAGGGCATCAGCCAGCCAAAAAACGGGGCGGTATTCGAGGGATCAATCGTACGGCAAAACCGCAGAAAGCATGCAGGGTCGGCTTCCACGATGAAGGAGGCGCATGACACCCCCCCGGAAACCACTTCGCGCGAATCCTCCTCCAGCTCGTCCGTAAAATATTCCTGCACATCCTCACAGGAAAACAACGCAGGATTCGCAGCTCGATCATCAGCCTCTTCAAAAGTCCATGTGCAGAGCATTCCCAACACAAGCAGAAGCATGATCGAAAATGGACGCAGAGGCTTCATCGCTAAACCGCTACCGTTTGACGCCGAACAAGCTCTGCTCCGACACTACGGAGAGCGGCGCGTTGGTCGAGTACACCCAGCAATTTCCCACTCTCTTCATTCTCGACCACAGGCAGGGCTTCAACCTGATTGTTGCGCATTTCCTCCAGCGCCTCTGCCAGATTCATCGTAGACAAAAGATGGTGGCGCAGCGGCTTCATCACATCGCCTACCACCAGCCATTGCCACGTGTCGCGATCGACGAGAAGTTCTTTGAGCATATCAAAGGTGAGTACCCCAATGATGGTTCCATCCGAGGAAACCACCGGATAAACAAAGGCCTCCTGCTCAGCAAAATGCTGCACCACCTCGTTGAGCGGCGTTCCCTCGAGGAGCGGCACAATATCGGTATCGACCACATCAACCACCTTCAGCTCGGCCGTGATGTCCTCTTCGGTAACGTTGCGGCCGATCTCCCCCGCCTTCTTGATGGCCAGCTTCGCAAAGGCCGGGCCGATCAGCTGGACACACAGCGTGGTGGCCGTGACGGTGAAGATGATCATATCCCCCAGACTCATCGCCTCCGTCACCTGAATGTGCTGGAGGTTGTGGCTGGCAACAATCGAAAGGCCGACGGCCACGCCGCCTTGGGCAAAGATGGCCATCCCCAGATAGTTCCGAACGGGGAGTTCGGCTTTGGAAAGTCGACCTCCCCAATAGGCCCCCATCCATTTGCCGAGACTGCGCATCAGAACATAGGTCACCACCAAAGCCCAGATCCACGCCGGCATGTTGCCGAGCGAAAGGCGCGCACCCACCAGCACAAAGAAAATAATGTAGATCGGGGTCGAGAAGGAGCGGACGGTCTCGAACAACTTTTTACTGCGATTCGGCGCGCGGTTGATCAGCACAATACCCACCGCCATCGTGGAAAGGATGACATCCATATTGAAGGCCACCGAGAGTCCAATACAAACCAGCAACACCCCGATCGACATACCCAGGCGTTTTTCGGTCTGCGGCAGGTACTGCATCATGGCATCGAGCACAAATCCACACGCGATACCCAGCACGATGGCCCCGCCAAGTTCGATGCCCGTGTGCATCAACGTGGTTCCAATGGAGTCGCCCCCGCTCTGAGTGAGAATCGTGGCCACACTGGTGCCGAGTCCGTAAAGTGTCATCGCCAACGCATCGTCGAGCGCAACGATCGCCACAATGGCGGTGGTAAGCACGCCGGCGGAACGATATTCCCACAGCACATCAATGGTGGATGCCGGATCGGTCGCCGAAGCAATCGCGCCAAACACCACGCCCGCGGCAATCGCCGTCACCCAATCGTGGCAAACCCAATAGACGATCACGGTCGAGGCCAACCCAACCAGAGAGAACGCCGCCAGGCCCTCCCCCAACAGAATCGCGGTAAACTGCTTCCCGTATTTCTTGAAAATACTCCCGCTTAGTTCGCCGCCCACCAGAAAACCAATCAACCCCAACGCAAAATTATTGAAGGGTTGCAGCGCGGCTATATCCTGCGGATGCAGCAGGCCGAAGCCCGTGTCGCCAATCAGCACGCCCACCACAATGTAACCAACCACCTGCGGAACGTTGAACTTCTGGAAGATCCATGCACCGATGATTCCGCCTGCCACACAGATTCCAAGAACCGCAAGAACGCCAAGATGTATCCCTTCGTGCATGATTTCTATTCCGATTCGATAAGTAGTTTGCAGATGGTGGATGGATCGTCCAGAGCAATGATTTGTTCCCGGCACGATGCATCTTTCAGGCGAGAGCTGATGGCCGACAACGTACGGATGTATTTCGCGTGCTGGTCGGGTCGGGCCGCGAGCATGCAGACGATTTGCACCGGCGCTTCGTCGAGCGAGGTATAATCCGCCACGGGGGTCCTGCATACGGCAACGGCCATAACGAGATCGGTTACCGAATCAATACGGACATGCGGCACACCAATGCCGAATCCAATCCCCGTGCTCATGAGCTTTTCACGATCAAGAATTCCTTTTAGGAGCTTATCGCGATTCTTCACAAACGGGGTTTCCGCCAACAGATCAACCAACCTCGTCAAAATCTCCTCCTTTGAAGAACGATCCAGAAGAATCACGCGTTCCGGGGTCAAAACCAAACTGGTTGTCGCCACGCGGGTCGAAGGCCCCTTTCCGCTCGCGGTTGAAAGCTGGTCGTTCACCCATTTCTCAATATCATCGCGTTTAAACCGCCAGGTCGTTCCCAGCTTGCCGCCTGGAAGCTCTCCTTTTTGCGCCCAATCATACACTGTACGCTCGGATACGCGTATATATGCGGCCACTTCTTCGATTGTCATGATTTCGTGCATAAACAACATCTCCACGTAGAATTTGCGATAAACTACATCAAACCGCGTTGTGTGCAATATAAATTATGCTTTAATTCAATCCCGTTAAAAAGATCTGCTCCTTGGGCTTTAGAGTGTTCTTCGAAAAACAATCCGGTATAAATTTGAGTCTAAACAGGTGGTGCAAGGGCGTGGAATCGTTAATAAAATATTATCCGTTATACTTCATTTTTTCTGTATGGAGTAGTCTGGTGCTGGCTGGTTCAGATCCATATTTATCGCCCTTGCCGATTCTTTCGGATGCCCAGGGAAGCTGGCTCTATGTCGGAGAAAAGACCGCCAACAGGATTGCCCGGATTTCCCCAACGACAGGGAAGCCTCAAAAACACTACGCGCTCCCCTCGCCCCCCAACGGTCTGGCGATTTCCAATGAAGGGAAAAAACTGTATGTCACCGTAGAGGAACCCGACGGGCGTGTTTATGTGCTGGATACCGAATCGGGTGAAATCCTGCAGGAACTAAAAACAGGCCACACCCCAATGGCCCCGACGCTCGGCCCCAACGAGAAAATCCTCTACATCTGCAACCGTTTCAACAACAACGTGGCCGCCATCGATCTGGCCTCCGGAAAAACCATTGCAACCATCCCGACGGTTCGCGAGCCGGTCGCCATGGCCCTGACGCGCGACGGGCGTTTCCTTTTTGTGGCCAACCATCTTCCGACCGGCGCCGCCAACGTCGATTACATAACCTCCATCATCACGGTAATCGATACGGAAAAACAGTCCGTTGTGAAAAACATCCCCCTCCCCAACGGAGCAATCGACCTGCGGGAACTCACCCTCTCGCCGGACGGGAAATATCTTTATGTCCCCTCCATCTTCGCCCGCTTCCTCGTGCCAACCACGCAGATCGAACGCGGCTGGATCAATACCCACGCGCTGAACATTATCGATGTGCACCGCCAGAAACTCCTGCACACCGTGCTCCTCGACGATATCGACCGGGGTGCGGCCAATCCGTGGGGCGTAGCCTGTTCGCCAGACCACGCCTATATATTGGTGGCCCACTCCGCAACACACGAAATCAGCATCATCGACCGCGCGGCGCTGATGAACAAACTCGCGGCCCTTCCAGAACACGATACCTCCCAAAAGTTCGAAGACCGGGCTGACAACCCGATGAACAATCTGAGTTTCCTATACGATATCCGCCGCCGCATTCCGCTCAAAGGCAACGGCCCCCGCAACCTCGTGGTTCTGAAAAACCGGGCCTACATCACCGAATACTTTTCCGACTCCATCGGCGTGGTCGCACTCGACCCCGCCATCAAGAACAACGTCCGCTCCGTTCCACTCGGCCCGCACAAACCACAGGATACACTCCGCAAGGGTGAAATGTATTTCAACGATGCCGCGCTCTGCTTCCAGCAATGGCAAAGTTGCTCCACCTGCCACCCGGATGTCCGCACCGATGCCGTGAACTGGGACCTGCTCAACGACGGGATCGGAAACCCGAAAAGCACCAAGAGCCTATTGTTCTCGCATGTCACCCCGCCCTCCATGATCACCGGCATCCGGCCCAATGCCGAAGCCGGCGTGCGCGCCGGTATCCGCCATATCCAATTTATGGCTCCAAATGAAGAGAAGGCTCTGGCCATCGATGCCTTCCTCAAAGCCCTCCGACCCATCCCCAGCCCGCACCTCGTCGAGGGCCAACTGAGCGAATCCGCGCAACGTGGAAAAGTAATTTTCGAAGCGGCCACCGGATGCATCCATTGCCATTCCGGGAAATATTACACCAATCTGCAAAAACACGATGTCGGCACCGGAACAGAACGCGAACTGGGGGTCGAATTCGACACGCCAACCCTGATTGAGGTTTGGCGCACCGCCCCCTACCTCTACGACGGCCGCGCCGCCACGCTCAAGGAAGTTTTCCAAACCTTCAATCCAAACAACCGCCACGGACACACCTCCCAACTCTCGGAACCGGAACTGGACGACCTTGTTGAATACGTTCTTTCGCTGTAATATCCATCCTGTCATCAGTAAATGTGCAACCAAAGGAGAACACCGATGAATCGACGTGATGTATTGACGGCTGGGATTGCCGGGGGACTTCTAGCGGCAACGGGGTTTGCAAAAGGGGCCCAACGACCTAACATCCTTTTTTGCATCGCGGACGATGCATCGATGAAAAGTTTTGGAGCCTATGGCTGCACCTATATCAAGACGCCTTCCTTCGACCGCCTCGCACGCGAGGGCGTGGTGTTTAGCAACGCCTATAACTGCAACCCAAAATGTGCTCCGGCACGGGCGTGCCTCGTGACAGGCCGCTACAGTTGGCAACTCAAGGAAGCCTGCAACCACTTCCCGCATTTCCCGGCCGAGTTCGAGTTCTATCCGCATCTGCTCATGAAAGCCGGCTACCATGTGGGGTTCACCGGAAAAGGATGGGGACCGGGTTCATACGACACCGAGCACAATCCGGCGGGGCCGGCCTATAGCCGGATTAAAATGAAGGTACCGTACAAGGGCATCAGCAATAAGGATTATGCGGCCAACTTTGCGGCCTTCCTGGACGAGAAGAAGGAGGGGCAACCGTTCTGTTTCTGGCTAGGCACCCACGAACCGCACCGCGGCTATGAAAAGGATGCATGGAAAAAAGCCCATCGCAAACTGGCCGATGCCGAAGTGCCGCCCTTCTACCCCGACAACGACACCATTCGCGGCGACCTGCTCGATTATGCCAACGAAGTGGAATGGTACGACACGCATGTTGGCCGCGCCACCCAAGCCCTGGAAGAAAAGGGGCTGATGGACAACACGCTCATCATTGTCACCTCCGACCATGGCATGCCCTTCCCGCGTGTGAAGGGACAGCTCTATGAAGAAGGGTTCCATGTTCCGATGGTGGCCTATTGGAAAGGCGTCATCCAACCAGGCCGCAAGGTCGACGACTTTGTCAGCTTCCCCGATGTGGCCCCCACCTTCATGGAGGTGGTCGGGTTGAAGCCGCACGAACAAATGACCGGAAAAAGCTTTCTCGATGTGCTGCGCTCGCCCAAGTCGGGGCAGGTCGATCCCTCCCGCGACCATGTCCTGCTGGGCAAGGAGCGGCACGACACCGGTCGCTCCAACGAGGACGGAACCGACCTGACCTATCCGGTGCGCGCCATCCGCACCAAGGCGTTTTTCTATGCACACAACATCAAGCCCGAACGCTGGCCGGTCGGCAACCCCGAGCATGGCCTGCGCA
>JAOZKS010000490.1 GCA_029935255.1 Pontiella sp. | reverse complement strand
CTTTGCCAATTTCGATATCAAACCACTCTCCAGCACGAACAAAAAAAGAAGCCCATTCGCCTGAATATACGGTACTAGTATAATTTCCAGACTGATCTTGCTTAATTAGGCTTCCACTCTGGTCATATAATAACGGTTTATTTTTCAATTCTTTTACCGGAATTAATTTTCCGTGCTTATCATAAAAATCAGACATAAAGGCATCATTAGTATTACCCAATGCCCAAACCGACATAAAAGCAATACATACAATATAAACGGTATTAATCTGCTTGGCTTTCATTAATCAAATAATCCTCTCTGTGGTGGTTGCATGTGGTCATATAAACCAGGTCCAGGCGGCGCTTTAGATGGCTTATGAAAGGTGTCCGGATACGTGACTTGACCGGGCAAGCCGCCCTCTCCTGCTGAATGATATTGAACCATGTAATTTCCTGATGGGGTTCCGAGATAGGATGCATAATCACGATCTCCTGCAAAATCTCGAAGCGCCTGAACATCTTCAGGAGAGAATTTGTTGTCACCTGAAGTACCATCCCCACTTGATGATCCATGGTTATGATATAGGGCAACATCAATTCCACCTTCCGGTATCGAGGATTGTGCACCTTCAAGTGTTGGATTCGTAATTTCATCAGGTTTTCCATCGGTTACTGGATTTGTATAGTGGTATGTGGTTTTTCCCGCCTCATTCTGTTGTGAATAAATAAATCCACCATGCTCGCTTCCATCATCCAAAATACTCAGCGCGTCCAAAACTGTCTTCGCAGCGTCTTTTGCACTTCCAAAGCCATCTTTATTATTGCCTTTATCCTTATTCATTTGCTCTGCAAAGGATAATGCGGCATCCATCCTAGAAGGCGCATTTACATTTTCCGTTGTAGGTTCTGGATCTACCCGATCCTCAATTATTTCCTCCTCAAATTCCTCAGCGTCCATCTCCTCAAATTCATCTATATCTTCGCCCTCTAAGCCGAAAGCGTCGAACCGAGTGATAGGATTGCAATGGACGTAGCAATAGACGTTTGGGCCATCAGCGTACCCAATCGGGTCGCGGGTTAAGAAGGTGCCGGTTTCGAGGTCGCGGTAGCGCATGCCTTCGTTGAGCAGGTTGAGGTCGGTCTCTTCTTCCTTGGTGTTGGCTTTCTGGCGGTCGGGATCGGAGCCCCATTCGTAGGGTCTTGTGCCGTAGGCCTCGTACAGTGCGAAAGATGTCAAAGAACCACTTGCGTTACTGCGGGCGATGATGTCGCCGCGGTGGTTGGCATGCGAGCATATTATATTGCCGATTTCCGATTGGGGATTGCCGATTGGCCCTTTGATCGAATAGACCATGCCGCCGCCCATGCCTTCGCCGCGTACGAACTCTGTTCGTAGGTTATCGGTTGCTGGTGATTGGTTATTAGGGTCGGATGCGTCGTATTCCTGCACGGAGAGGCCGCCGTCGAAGACGTGGTAGGTTTGTTCGGTGGGGGTGGCGCGGTGGTAGCGGCGGGAGCGGTAGTCGTAGGCGAAGGTGTGAGTGGTCGCCGTTCCTTCGAACGCCACTTCGGTCAAGCGGTTGTCTTCGTCGTACGTGTAGGCGGTGCGGTTGGTAACGAAGCTGGAAGCATCGTCTACGACCGAAAGCATGTTGGTACGCGCGCCGTTGGTGTCGTACATGTAGGCGACGTTGGTGGTGCCGTTGCCCCAGCCGGTGATTTGGTTGAGGGCGTTGTTGGTGTAGGTGGTGGTGGATTCCAAAACGCCAGCAATATAGTTGGTTCTCGATAGCCGGTTGTCGGCGGAGTCCCAGGTGTAGTCGGTGCGGCGGTTAACGAGGCTGGAAGCATCGTCTACGATGACGGTTTCGGTGGTGAGGCGGTAGCGGTCGTCGTATTCCCAGGTGGTGGTGGCGTCCTGCGCTTTGCCGTCGAGGTTGGCGGGGAAAGGTACCTTTCCGTTTATTCTTCCAATGTCCGCCGCAAACTAATATCTTTTTTGACAAGTTGTTTGAAAAGTTGAACTGAGGGAATGTGTTGGGGCTGGGGAGTGGCGGGCA
>JAOZKS010000489.1 GCA_029935255.1 Pontiella sp. | reverse complement strand
GGCTATCACCACTCCAAGGCCTTCACGACGCAGGACTTCCAAGAACCCATCATGATCAAGGAAAAGAACAGTGGCATTCTTCAACACAACTGCGTGAGTTGCCACGACGATATGGTTCATGAACTATTCAAGAGAAATGTAAACGACCCGGATGCAGTCAGCTGTATCCATTGCCATGCCTCGGTCGGCCACGGTGCGTTGCCGACGGGGATTGGCCCAGCAGATCGCGGACTAAAAAGGGAAAGGAAAAACCATGAATGAGTTAAATAAAAAATCGGGAAGCGCGGGGATATTCATCAGTATCATCGTGGTTGTGGCCATCGTTGCCGTTGGAATCACAGCCCTGCTCGTTAATATTTTCGAACGCAAAAGCGAGGCGCGCAACCCATACATCCGTTTAGTGGAAGTGACAGAAGATACGACTGATCCGGAAGTCTGGGGTAAGAACTGGCCCAAGCAATACGACTCCTACAAACGTACCGCACTCACCACCAGCACTCGATTTGGTGGGCACGGCGGTAGCGAAGCCCTGCCGGCAGAAAAAATTGAGCGCGACCCTTGGCTTAAGCGTATGTTCCTTGGCTATGCCTTCTCGATCGACTACCGCGACCGCCGCGGCCATGCCTTCATGTTGACCGACCAGGAGGACACCAAGCGCCATAACGTGTCGCAATCCGGTTCGTGCATGCACTGCCACGCCGCCATTATGCCGGTTTATCGTGAACTCGGTGACGGCGATGCCCTCGTCGGCATGAACAAGACCCACGCCATGTCCTACCAAGAGCTTAATAAAATGGTGCACGACATGGGGCACGGCCACTCCGTTTCCTGCGTCGATTGCCACGACCCCGACTCCATGCAACTGCGCGTAACCCGTCCGGCCTTCATCGTCGGCCTCCAGCGGCTCGCCGAATCCGATGCCCCGGTTCCCGCCATTCCCTCCATTGACATCTGGCGGCAAGGCTCCCGTAAAACTCCGTACGATCCAAACGTCGATGGAACCCGCAATGAAATGCGCTCCTTCGCCTGCGGCCAGTGCCACGTCGAATACTACTGCTCCAGCGGCATGCCGCTTACCTTCCCGTGGAGTAATGGCCTGACGATGGAAGGTGCCGAAAAAGAGTGGGATGAAACCAAGATCAAAGGGGAGCGCTTCTACGACTACAAGCACAAGGAATCCGGTGCGGAAATTCTTAAAGCGCAGCACCCCGAGTTCGAACTCTGGAGCCAGGGCATTCACGCCCGTAGCGGCGTGGCCTGTGCCGACTGCCACATGCCCTACATGCGCGACGGAGCCTCCAAGATATCCGACCACTGGGTACGCAGTCCGTTGTTGAACGTCAACCGCGCCTGCCAAACCTGCCACCACTTCTCCGAAAAAGAGATTCTGGCCCGCGTCGACTCCATCCAGCAGAAAAACTACGACCTCCTGCAACGTGGTGGAGCCGCACTCATGGATCTGCTCGATGCCGTTGAAGTCGCCAAAAAATCCGGAGCAACAGCCGAGCAACTCAAGCCCGCGCTTGAAATGCAGCGCAAGGCACAATGGAGACTCGACTATATCGCCGCCGAAAACTCCATGGGCTTCCACGCCCCGCAGGAAGCCGCCCGCATCCTAGCCGAAGCGGCCGACTATGCCCGCCAAGGCCAGGTCGAAGCCCTCAAGCTGACCAAATAGACTTTAGTCTCTGAATACTCAGTCCGGCTCTCTCAACAGGGGGTCGGTCTTTTTTTGTATATGGATTGCTGTTTAGATCATATATAAATAAGGCGCTCCTAAAAATAGGCAACGACGGCGCTACCAGCGAAGAAAAGGAGTCCAAGGCATGAGTTTAAAATTCCTGCATTTGTTGTTTTTGCCTGCCCTCTGCTATGCGCTTGACGACGGTGTACTGGTGCTGCCCGTTCAGTCGATGTTGCAGATCGATACGGTCGCGGCTCTGGAACAGGCGGCGGATGCTTGGGCCTCGGAAAAGGGGTCAGAAAAGGGGTCAGGAAAAGGGGTCAGTCCTCGGATTTAAGTATTGATGGTCGGGGCGAGTAATGGCA
>JAOZKS010000488.1 GCA_029935255.1 Pontiella sp. | reverse complement strand
TATCCGTGTCCTTGAAGGCGCATCTGCGACATGAGTTCCCCGTATGCCGGATTGCGCTTGTAACCAAGTTTGTCCGCAGCTTCCAGAATTTTTTCGCGGGTCTTCCCGGAAATCGAGGAGTGGTTCCGGAGGGCAAGTGATACGGCATTGCGAGAAACGCCCACATGCTTAGCAATGGTTTCCATCGTGACTCTTTTCATGCCTCCATTATAGGTGCCTGTGCCATTCAGGCCAACAGAACTTTACTGTAAAGTCCTGCTGGGGTGTTGGCCGATGAAAAAGCGTATTATCTTTGTATTTTAGTTTGCTTGAAGGATTATGGCCCCATGAATGATAGAGAACTTTCCGCTACTAAGGAAACCATTGAGAACGGGCTGGCCGTTATGGGTATTGAAATGGGCTCGACCCGAGTCAAGGTGGTTTTGATCGGGACTGATAACGTGCCCCTTGCATCGGGAGTGCATTGCTGGGAAAGCACGCTGGAGGACGGTGTGTGGACGTATCCTTTAGGTGAAGTTTGGGCAGGAATTCAGTCCAGTTTTGCCGACCTTCAGAAAAATGTTGAGGGGAAGTATGGCGTTCTTCTCAAAGTGGTGAAAGCCCTCGGGTTCAGTGGCATGATGCACGGTTACATGGTCTTTGATGCCGAAGGAAATCAGTTGGAGTCCTTCAGGACTTGGCGGAACAATATTACCGGACAGGCCTCGGAAGAACTCACTGGACTGTTTGATTACCCAATCCCCCAGCGCTGGAGCATTGCCCACCTTTATCAGGCTATTCTTAACAAGGAAGAGCATGTGGGGCACATTGCTCATATGACGACTCTGGCTGGTTATGTGCACTGGAAGCTTACGGGACAGCAGGTGTTGGGCATCGGCGAGGCATCCGGAATGTTCCCTATTGATATTCAAACGCAGGATTATAACATCGCACTGGCGGATGCGTTTGATGCGGATATCCGGAATGAGGGGTTCGGTTGGAAACTGACGGAGATTCTTCCGCAGGTTCTGGGTGCTGGAGAACAGGCTGGGGAGCTGACCGAAGAAGGCGCTCTTCTTTTGGATCCAGCCGGTAACTTGGAGGCGAGGATTCCGCTCTGTCCTCCTGAAGGCGATGCCGGAACCGGCATGGTTGCCACGAACAGTGTTGAGGTGCGCACAGGTAATGTTTCGGCGGGCACATCGGTTTTCGCAATGCTGGTACTCGAAAAGGAGCTCTCGAAGGCGCACCCTGAAATAGATCTGGTCACCACGCCTGACGGAAAGCTGGTGGGAATGGCTCATTCCAACAACTGCACATCGGACTATGCTGCATGGATCAATCTCTTCGGTCAGGTTGCGGAAGCGTTGGGTGCAGAGGTGTCCTCTTCGGATCTCTACGACAAGTTGCTCCCTTTGGCATTGAAGGGTGATCCAGACTGCGGGGGTCTGCTGGCTTATGGCTATATCTCCGGCGAACATATTACCGGATTCAGCGAAGGACGCCCGCTTTTTGCCAGATCATCCGACAGTAACTTTACGTTAGCGAACTTTATGCGTTGCCATATCTTCACAGCCCTTTGTGCCCTGCGAACAGGCCTGAATGTGCTGATGGAAGAAGAGGGCGTTGAGGTAGATGAAATCCGCGGTCACGGCGGATTCTTTAAAACGCCGGTTGTGGGGGAGCGCATCATGGCCGCAGCGACCAACACACCGGTCTCTACTCTGGCAACCGCCGGGGAGGGCGGGGCATGGGGGATTGCGCTGTTGGCAAAATATATGACCCGTGCGGACAGGGCAGAAACCCTGCCGCAATTCCTCGGCAAGGTATTCGAGGGCAGCATGAGCGAAGCCGTTCAGCCCGATCCGGACGATGTGGCCGGCTTTAATGAGTTTTTCGATCGCTACCATAAAGGCCTGGCCATTCAGCAGGCAGCTGTTGAGACGTTGGCATAAGGAGAAAGTGATGGGATATGATAATTTGAAAGAGCGGGTCTGTGCCGCGAACAAGGAGATCAACCGCGTTCAGCTTGCTATTTTGACCTGGGGCAACGCCTCGGAGATTGATCGCGA
>JAOZKS010000487.1 GCA_029935255.1 Pontiella sp. | reverse complement strand
CAGATCCGGGTCCTGCGCCTGAAGGTGGTTCCCGTAGCCATAGGCCTGATCGAGCTGCATCTTGGCAATGAGGTTAAGACGGGCATCGGAGCCGAGGTCCTGGAGCGAGCCGGGCTGGTCGGGGGTGTACCCGAGTTTGTCGAGTTTGCCGCGCATCTCAAGGCGGAAGGTGGCGGGGTCGATCGCCATTTCGCCCGCCGCCTTTCGGGCAGCGGGGCTGACCATGCCGGTGAGCATGCGGTCCATCTTGGCGAGGTATCCGGCATCGGCGGTCTTGGCAGAGAAGAGGGCGCGCTCACGGAGCTCGGTGGAGAGCTGGGCGATCTCGGCGGCACCGGCCGACGTGGGAAGGATTTTCTGCGCCTTACGATAGGCGAGGGCTTCGGCGAATGGGATGGGAGAAGGGAAGATCATTTTTGATTGCCGATTTTCGATAGCCGATTGGTGGGTCTGCGACGCATTAGCGCCACCCCTTTGGGATACTGAACGGGAGCGAGGTGCGGGACCAGGCGGTGCCGGTCTTCCATGTGCCGATAAAGCGCTGGATGGGTGAGTGCGCCATATCCATGGGGCTGGTTTGTTCTGGGCGAATATTGATCAGGAACCGGATGCGGTTGGAGATTAGGCAGCGCATCAGAACCTCAGAGCAGAATTGCTTACACTCGGAGTGAGCTGATTTTTTACGCAGCATGAAGCCGGAGATCACACCCCGGAAGTCATACTTGGCATCCGGGTTGGCCGCCCACCACTCCAACCGGCCAAGCAGCTCGGCATAGTGCGCGTCATCGATCTCGATGGCGTAGAGATCCACGACGGTGCCGGGCTTATGCAGGTCGCCTGCAACGCCCTTGCGGACGCCATTGCGGCGTGCACCTTTCGACTTCTTGTGCCAGGACTCGTAGATGGTTCCGGCTGGGATGATCACCTCGATACCGGTCTGGACTTTGACGGTAACGTCGCGGTCGACAATCCATGCGACGTGGGAATATTCCCCCCAGGTGCGCCACTTGATCAACCGCGAAACCCAGCTCTTCCCCTTAAAATATGCGATCATTATGCGACCTTCCTGTTAAACCAATGCTCCGTGCGAGAATCGGACTTTTGTTTTTCAATCATTTGATGTGATTCCACAGAAACAAATTTCCGAGCCATCCGGTAGGCGCTGGCATTCCGTTCTTTATTCCTTTTTCTGCGCGCGGTCACTTTTGGGTGGCCCTGCAAGCTCTTCCAAAAAACGGGAAGCCCTGCTCCGTTCCAAATAACAACTCCCTTAATCTTCTGGTATAGGCTTTTGCGCTTGCAATAGTCGCTCATCACCTGCGCGGTTTTGGACTGGATGATATCATGCTCGATGGAGTGATACGCAACAAGATCAGGGTCGAAGTCCGGGCTGTGCTCCAACATGTGCTTGCAGATTCGGATGGTGTGCTCGTCGAACATTATTCAGGAGCCTTCGGATTTGGCGGAGGGAACAGTTTAAAAAATTTCTGAGGTTCCGAGGCTTCCGTCTGAACCTCCACCACCTCCGCCACCCAGTTGGTGGCGAGCAGATTGGTGCTGGTGAGCATGTTGATGCCAAACTCAAAACAGGGAGTCGGCGGAACGGGACGGATGCACGGAGCAGCCGGTGATTTGATCAGGCAGTAGTTCGTGCGGCGGGAGGTGAATGTCATTCCCCACGGCGCACCTTTAACGTATCCACGCAACGCGCGAACCTCGGCAGGCACAGGGCTCTTCTTACGGAAGTTGCTCGACAGCGGCTCACCCGTCACCGTCGAGATGGCCGCGTTGGTTCCTGCAAACGGCACTTCTTCGCCGTTGGCTAAACGCTCCCGAATCTCGGACTCCATAAACGGCGGGTAACTGTCGATAATGATGAGCTGGTCAGGCGAGAACACCTGCGACTGATCGGCAGGAAGCGGCGGCGGGTCAGCAGCGGCGGACAATGAGGACATCATCCCTCCAGCTAAAATCAGGATGGAAAGGAGCCGGGACATTTAATCCCCCGCCAAGCTCGCCAGTACCGCCGCCTTCAATGCGGCCTCAAGCCCACCCTGCAC
>JAOZKS010000486.1 GCA_029935255.1 Pontiella sp. | reverse complement strand
TCGAAAACCGAACCAACAAGTGACAAAGCCACCACTTCGAAAATAAATTTTCTCATCAGGGTCTCTAGAATCTACTTTTTCTTTAGCTTGGGATTAACGCTTAAATCGGCCCATTTTTGCCCCGTCTTTTCTAGGGATTCTGTTCCATACTCTTTTCCTTCAAAGCTGTCCTTGCAGGAGCTGAACCACTCGTCGAATCCCTTCTTTAATCGCGCAACCACTTCGGGGTGTTTGTCAGCAATGTTCTCTTCTTCATATTTATCATTTATGAGGTCGTATAGCTCGATCTCACTATCAGGAGTCTTCTGGTAGATCTTAAACCGATTATCCGTAAAAGCTCTTTGTTCCCAATAATCGAACCCGATTGGAGCAGAGCGTTGGAACTCTTTTCCTTCCAATAAGGGGAAGAAAGATTCGCCATCCAACGTGTAGGACTTGGGCATGTCAATCTCGAGGGCCTCAACAATCGTTGGCAGGTAGTCGGACGATACGCAGGGATGATCGATGACCATGGGTTCTTTAATCTTATTGGGCCAAACCATTAAACTCGGCACACGAACGCCGCCTTCGTAGAGGGAACGCTTGCGGTCTCTGAAGCCGCCTGCTTCTCCGGGCGTATTGTGTTCGGGGCCGTTGTCGCTGGTGAAAAAGACGATGGTGTTGTCGTCAATGCCCAGCTCTTTAAGCGTATCGCGCATACGCCCAACCTGCTCATCCATCGCTGTGATGCACCCCGCGTACTGTTGCATAAACCAGTCTTGGTCTTTGTACATTTTGGCATATTCAGGGCCCGCGACAACGGGTTTATGGGGCGCATGAAACCAAACCAGGGCAAGAAAGGGTTTTTCCGCTGCAACCGATTTTTCCATAAACGGGATCACACGATCCATGAGTATGCGCGATGAATCGCCACTCAGGTTTTCGGTGGCAATGCCGTTGTGGGTGTGATAGGTCGTGCCGTAAGGTTCGGATTCCTCGCCCGGTTCAATGGCGCGCCAGCCATGCCTCCAGGTCTCGTCTCCCTCAAAATTAACGGGTTTAATCATTGGGTCCCACGTTGGAACCTTGATCTCAGAAGTAAACCATTCATCAATTCCATGGATGGAGGGCGGGCTGTATATCCTTGTCTTATTCCGAGTTCCTTCGACCATCATGCCGAGATGCCATTTCCCATAATGGGCGGTCACATATCCATGCTGCTTTAGGACCTCGGGAAGCGTTATCTCTTCCGGTCTCAAGATTCCCATACTGGTTGAAAAAACGCCGGTACGCGATGGGTGGCGACCATTGAGGATACTGGCCCGAGATGGAGCACATACGGGGCCGGAAGAATAGAACCGATCAAACCGAGCCCCTTCTGCGGCCATTTTATCGAGATGGGGTGTTTTAATCACCTTGGCGCCATTATACCCGACACTTCCCCAGCCGAGGTCATCGGCTAGACAGATAATAATGTTGGGTCGCGGGGGTGGGTTCTCTGTTGCCAGAGTCGCACTGGAGCACCCTACAAAAAGTGCCAGCATTGCATTTTTTACATTCATCTTGATCTATCTCCTATCAGTAGCCATCCGGCTTCTGTATCTAATCCATTTTAACAACGTACTTATTTTAAACGGAATGCGTTCCATCCGCGCCCACCGTCAAGAAGCGTGCTGAGTTTGGCCGCCAGCTCCTTTTTCTCGGGCAGTCCGGCCACGTTTATATTTTCCTTCGGATCGATTGAAAGATCGTACAATTCCCGGGCAAGGATTTCCCCGGTTAATCGTTCAGTCCATTCGGTGTAGCGATACACTTCGTGCCGAATCGTGTAGCCGATAACCACATCCTCCGAGCGGCCTTTAGGCCATTGGGAAAATGCCGCATTTTTTAGATCCAGGGAGGGGGACTCCATCGCACGCACCAAGCTGTCGCCCTGAAGGTGCTCCGGCTTAGGTATTCCAGACAATTCACACAGAGTGGGATATATATCGACGAGTTCCGCTAAAGAAACCACCGGTTCCCCACGGTGCTGCATTCCGGGGTAGCTAATGATCAGCGGAACGCGGCCATCGACCTCAAAAT
>JAOZKS010000140.1 GCA_029935255.1 Pontiella sp. | reverse complement strand
CCCAGCCGTCGTTGGATTCTTCATGGAATACCTCCGGGGTTAAGATTCCAGTTCAACCAACGCGTTGAATGTGTTCTTTATTGCAAGGACGATCTAAAGATCGTCGCTGAGTTCAATGGCGGAGAGAGTCTCGCGGTCGGATGCGCTGAGACGGCCGGACTCGATGTGGCCTTCGATGACTTCGAAGGCGGCCTGAGCTTCTTCCAGGCGCTGGGAAAGTGCCTTGAGCGAAACCTTTTCCAGATCGGCGGGATTCATGATTTCGGTGAGGTGCCATTCTCCGAGTGCGTCTTTTCCGACATGGCTCATCAGTTGTCCAAGGATGCGGGCGGAGAGGCGGGCTTCGTCGTCGGGCAGGCGAGCGAGCAGTTGGTCGCAATAATAGGCGAAGCAGATGGGGGGACGTCCGTATTCCAAGGAACAGCCGGAGAGGTCGAGCCAGCCATAGCGATCATCCATGTCATTCGCCGACATACCCTGACGATCAAGGAGCTTCGAGAGAAAGGGGCTTTGCGTGACCTCCTCGCAAATATCCGCGCGGCAGCAGCACGCCGTACACATGCCGCAGATTTCGCTGAACAGCAGGATCGTCAGACGTCGAACCGAAGTTTCCAGCTCGGCATACGGTTTTAGAATATCATCGATGGAGGTCACGGTTTATCCTCCGGAGCGCTTGACGGTGTAGCCCATGGATTGAAGTTCGGCCACAAGGAGGTCGCGCTGGTCGCCCTGGATCTCGATTTTACCGTCCTTCACCGTTCCGCCGGTGCCGCATTTTTGTTTGAGCTTTTTGGCGAGGTCGCGCAGACCGTCGGGGTGCAGTGGAATGCCGGTAATGACCGTCATTCCTTTTCCTTTGCGCCCTTTGGTTTCCCGGCCCACGCGGACGATGCCGTCGCCCTTTGGCGCGACGGGTTGTTTTTTCTCGGGGCGGATACGCCTTTGGTCGGTTGAGAAAACAATGTCGAGATCGTCAAAGCTGCCCATCATTTACCTGCGAGTTTGGTTCCATTATCGCTGAATTCAATCAGGCGTTTTTTATAGAGTGCGCCAATGGCCTTCTTATAGGTTTTTTTGCTAACGCCGAAAAGGGCGAGGATTTCTTCCGGTGAATTTTTGTCGGTCACGGGCATGAAGCCGCCTTGCGCCTTGATGTGGTTTAGAATGATCTCGGTCAGGTCGGTCACTTTTTCGTAGCCGGGTTTTTGCAGGGCGAGGTCGATCTTTCCGTCGGGGCGAATTTGCTTAATGAAGCCATCGATTCGCCGACCGCGTTCCAGCGGTTGGAACGCTTCGTTATGGAAAATCATACCCCAATGGGTGCCGTTGATGATGGCCTTGTAGCCCAGGTCGGTTCGGGCACAAATGAGCAGGTCGACTTTCTCGTTGGGTTCGAATTGCGCTTCGGTTTGATCGAGAAACTTGTCGAGTTTGGACGAGGCGGCAATGCGGTTGCTGGCGCGGTCGAGATAGATGCGCACCATGTACGACTGCCCTTCGCCCATCTTGATCTTCTGTTCGCGAAAGGGAACCAGCAAATCTTTCGGTAGCCCCCAATCGAGGAAGGCGCCAATACCGGTGCAGGCCACCACGCGCAGATGGGCGAATTCGTCGACCATGGCAAGGGGTTTCTGTGTCGTGGCCGTCAGGCGGTCCTCGGAATCGAGCATGATGAAAACCTCCACCGTGTCGCCGGGGCTCCAGTTCTTGGACACATAGCGCTTCGGCAGGAGAATGTCGCCGAGTTCCTCGCCATCGAGGAACAGGCCGAACTCGGTCGACCGTAAGATCTCGAGTGAATTTATTTTCCCGATTTCAACCATCTATCGGTGTCCTTGTTTCCGTCGGCTGCGGAAGTGGGAGGGGCGTTTGCCGTCGCGTTGTTTTTTCGCGCGACCATCGGCCCCGACATTAACTCTACGGTTTGGCTGCCGAACCTTGGGCCCCGGCTTGGCGTCGGCCCCCGTGGCATTCATCGCCTTTTCGCAATGGAGGTCATGCTTGAGATCAACGGGGATCGTGGTGCGGATCAGCTGTTCGATGGCACGTAGATAGTCGCGCTCCTGTGCGGAGCAGAGCGAGATGGCATCGCCGTCGGCCCCCGCGCGGGCCGTGCGGCCAATGCGGTGGACGTAGGTTTCGGGTTCCACGGGGAGGTCATAGTTGATGACATGCGAGATGCCATCCACGTCGATTCCGCGTGCGGCGATGTCGGTGGCCACGAGGGCGCGCACTTTGCCGGCCTTGAAGTCGGCGAGCGCGTTGGTGCGGGCGGTCTGGCTTTTATTGCCGTGGATGGCTGCGGCCGTGATGCCCGCCCCTTCCAGTTTGCGCGTCACTTTATTGGCCACATGCTTCATCTGGGTGAAGATGATTACGCGGTCGAGCTTCTTGTTGCTCATGATGTTGACGATCAACTCATCCTTGTGCTTTTTATCCACGAACATCATTTTCTGGATAATGCGTTCCACGGCGGGGTTTTCGGGCGCGATGGTGACATGCACGGGATCGTGTACGAGTTTACGCGCAAGTTCGGTCACCTTGTGCTCCATGGTGGCGGAGTAAAAGAGCGACTGACGTTTTTTCGGCAACTTGGCGATCACCTTTTTAATGTCGTGGATGAAGCCCATGTCGAGCATGCGGTCGGCTTCGTCGAGCACGAAGATTTCAACCCCGGCCAAATTGATATGGCCTTGGTTCATCAGATCGATCAAGCGGCCCGGCGTGGCCACGAGCACGTGTACACCGCGGCGCACGGCCTTGACTTGCGGGTTTTGGCCCACTCCGCCAAAGATGACGGTATGTGTGGTTTTTGTGTGCTTGCCATATTTGGCCACACTGTCGCCAATCTGCGCCGCCAGCTCGCGGGTCGGGGCGAGGATGAGTACGCGCGGTTTCCCGGACACGGGAGCTTTTTTTCCTATCGTAAGATATTGGAGGATCGGCAGCGTGAACGCGGCAGTCTTGCCGGTTCCGGTTTGTGCACAGCCAATCATATCGCGTCCCTTAAGCAACGCAGGAATGGTTTGTTCCTGGATGGGGGACGGTGTGGTGTAGCTCGCTTCGGATACCGCGCGGCCGAGTTCCGGCAACAGCAGACCGAAGACGCCATTGAGGTCGTTTTCTTTCTTCATTTATTTTTCCTAACCGGCGATTAAATATTTTTCTGCTCGCCGCCGGTGGAGTGAAGAAAAAGGAGGACGGTTCAGAATGCAACCGGCCTATAAGTTAATTTAAGTGCGCTCTTCTATAGGGTTGCCATCCACCTGTCAAGCGCACGACTTAGCCAACTCGTACGGCCTTGCAGGCGGTGATACGTGGAATAACAGTAAAAAAACTTAAAAAATACTTGATCGAAACCATATAGAAGGATAAAAGAAAGCGATTAGATAGATAAAGAAAAGTCATGGAGTGAGTATGAGTTCAACATTTTCAGCGCGAAGAGAGGTTATTCTGGAGGTGCTTGCCGAGGACGGAAGCGTAAGTGTTTCCAATTTGGCAATGCGTTTGGGGGTCACGGTGGTGACGGCCCGTGCTGACCTGGTCTTGCTGGAGGAGGAAGGTGTTCTCGTGCGTACGCACGGTGGGGCACTTCCCGCTTTTCATCCCACGATTGCCGCCCGGACGCGCGAAGATAAAAAGCTAAAGGCCTCCATCGCCAAAGCCGCCGCAGCTGAAATTCACAATGGCGACACCGTCATCATTAGCGCGGGAACCACCACGGCGCTCATCGCCAAATACCTGCTTGGGAAACGCGATATCCATATTGTCACCAACAACACGTTGGTATTGGCCTACGCTCGCACAAACCCACAGCTCCGCGTAACGCTCGTCGGCGGTGAGTTCCGGCTTTCGGAAGAGGGGATTGTTGGGCCCATGGCATTGTCTGCAATCGATCAGTTCCATGTTTCCAAAACTTTTATCGGTATTGATGGCGCCTCGGTGAAGCAAGGTTTTACCGCCCACTTTGTCGAAAGTGCCGATCTGGTGAGAAAAATGGCCAAGCAGGCCGACGAAGTGATTGTGCTTTCGGCCTCCAGCAAATTCGGTAAACCCGGCTTTGCCCGGATTCTTCCTTTTGAAGACGTGGACGCGCTTATCACCGACACACAACTGAGCAACGAGTTTAATGAAATTTTAACCGAGGCCAACGTACGTATCGTAAAGGCCGGATGAACCGCTAAGGAGAATACTCATGGCAACAGAAATACTTATGCCGAGACAGGGACAATCCGTTGAGTCCTGCATCATCATTGAATGGAAAGTAAACGAAGGCGATGTCGTCACCCAAGGGCAAACGCTTTGCGAAGTGGAGACCGACAAGGCCACGTTCGAGGTTGAAGCCACCGCTGCCGGCACCGTGCTCGGCATCTTCTATCCCGCCGATGCCGACGTTGACGTCCTTAAAGTCATTGCCGCCATCGGCGAACCCGGAGAAGATATTTCAGGGCTGTACCCCGAAACATCGGAGGAGAGCGATCAGAAGACGGAGGACAGCACTCCTGTCGCCGTCGAGGTTGTCGCGGAAGTTCCGCCCTCCGATCTTCGTCCTCTGACCTCCGGCGAAGCCGTCGGCGCTTCGCCTCGGGCAAAAAACCTGGCGGAAAAGAAAGGCATCGATGTTTCCTCCGTTACTGGTTCCGGACCCGGCGGCCGGGTGATCGAGCGTGATGTTGCTGCGGCTCAACCGGGTGCTGTTTCTCCGGCTGCACAGGCGAAGGCGGGGGCTGAAGGGCTGGCGGTTCCTACCGTTGGAAGTGGAATGGGCGGGCGAGTGCTTGCCGCTGACCTGCAGGCCGTAGCATCCATGGACTTCCCCGGCAACGTCGCCGAAATTCCGGTTAAGGGCGTACGCAAGGTCGTGGCGAGCCGTATGTTGGCCTCCCTGCAAAACACGGCGCAGCTCACACTCAATACATCTGCCGATGCCCGCTCGATTCTCGACTACCGGGCCAAATGCAAGGCCGCTCCGGAAGAGGTCGGTGTTGGCGGCATCAGCATCAACGATGTCGTACTCTACGCCACCCTCAGGACATTGGCCGAGTTTCCCGAACTGAATGCCCACTATCTGGGGAAAACCATTGAGCAGTTTGAAAACGTGCACCTCGGCTTTGCCGTCGATACCCCGCGTGGCCTAATGGTTCCGGTGATCCGTTTTGCCAACCTGATGACGCTCAAGCAGCTCTCTGCCGAAACCAAGCGATTGGCGATGGCGTGTATCGAAGGTTCGATCGAGCCTGACGCACTGGCGGGTGGAACCTTCACGGTCACCAACCTCGGCGCGATGGGCATTGAAAGCTTTACGCCGGTGCTGAATGCACCGGAGGTGGGGATTCTCGGTATTTGTACCATCCAGCCCAAGCCGGTGATGAACGGAAGCGATGTCGAATTTATTCCGCACATCGGACTTTCACTAACCTTCGACCATTGCGCCGTCGATGGTGCGCCCGCCGCCAAATTCCTATCGGTGATGCGCCAGAAACTGGCCGATTTTCAATTTGAACTGACCCTTGAAGGATAAAACGATGAACTACGATATTATTATCATTGGGGCGGGGCCGGGTGGCTATGAGATGGCTGAACGGGCCGCCCACCACGGGAAGAAAGTACTGCTGATTGAAAAATCACATTTGGGCGGTGTCTGCCTGAACCATGGCTGCATTCCAACCAAGACCCTGCTGAATTCCGCCAAGCATTATGTCCACGCGAAGGAAGCTCCTGAATTTGGCGTAACCACCGGCGAGGTGAAGTTTGATCTCGGTGTGGCGATGGGCTGGAAGCAGGAAGTCATCGAAACGCTGCGCGGCGGAATTGCCGGCCTGATGAAAAAGAACAAGGTCGAGGTGCTGACCGGCGAAGCCAAACTGCTGGGTTCCGGAAAAGTGGAAGTCGACGGTGCCGTCTACGAGGGTGCAAACGTGGTGATTGCCACCGGCGGTTCGCCGTTTGTTCCGCCGATCCCCGGTGCCGATCAATCGCATGTGATGACCAGCAAGGAAATCTTAAACGTTGAAACGATGCCCGAGTCGCTCGTGGTGATTGGCGGCGGCGTAATCGGTATCGAATTTGCCAGCTTTTTCAGCAGTCTCGGCGTGAAGGTCGAGGTGATTGAAATGCTCGACGAAATCATCCCCTTCATGGATGGCGGGCAGGCCAAGCGCTTCCGCGCCGCGGTGAAAAAGAAGATTGGTTTCAATCTCGGCTGCCGCGTCACGGCCATCGATGGCCATGATGTGAAATACACGGACAAGAAGGGCGAGGAAAAATCGATCCACGCCGATCTTGTTTTGATGTCGGTAGGGCGCGCCCCGAATCTCGCAGGCATGGGCTTGGAGGAAACGAGGCTTGATTTTGATCGAAGCGGCATAAAGACCGACGATCAACAGCGTACCAACCTGCCAAACGTCTACGCCATCGGCGACGTGACCGGAAAATCGCAGCTCGCACATTCCGCAACACGGATGGGCGAAGTTGCACTCAACACCATTCTCGGAAAGAAGGATACCTTCCGCACCAACGCCATTCCCTGGGCGGTTTATTCCATGCCCGAAATTGCCGGTTGCGGCATGACCGAGGAGCAGGCAAAAGAGGCCGGGCACAAGGTTGAAAGCGCTTCGCTACCGTTGTTGATGAGCGGCCGCTTTCTCGCCGAAAACGGCAAGAAAGGACCTGGGCAGGTGAAGGTCATCAAGGATGCCGACACCGATGTGCTGCTCGGTGTGCACATGTTCGGCGGGATTTGCTCGGAGATCATCTGGGGCGTTGCCGCAATGATCGAGTCCGAATTGAGAGTGCAAGATGTTCAGGAAATCGTCTTCCCGCACCCCACGGTTGGGGAAGTGATTCGTTCAGCAATGTTTAGTTTTTAAATCAGACAGATCCGACGAATCCGTCTGATCGATATTCAAAAGGAGAACGCTATGCCTAAGAAACAGATTATTTGCCCCGAAGAAACCCGCAAGGCGGGCGAGATTACCTTCAAGCCGATTCCGGTGATGCAGTATAAATCCGACTACAAGAAGGAAGAGAAAAAGT
>JAOZKS010000139.1:5894-7036 GCA_029935255.1 Pontiella sp. | reverse complement strand
GAGCGGAAGGGCGGCCTTCTGAAGATTGTTCCGGAAAAGAAACCATCCAAGCTGGATCGGCTCGTTCCGCATGACGGCATTATTGGCGATCCGGAGGATCTGGTGCATATGGATTGGTCGAAGGAGTGGAAGCCGTTTCTGGGATGATCTATCTCGACACACATGTTGTTCTCCTGCTCTACGATAAGCAGCTGGGGGAAATCCCGCAAAAGACGGTGGCGGCCATCGAGCAAACGAATGACTTGCGCATCTCCCCCATCGTTCTTTTGGAGTTGCAATATATCCATGAAATACAGCGAATCCGGTATGCGCCGAAAATCGTTGTGGATTTTCTTGTGCGGGCGATCAACCTGTCGATTTGCAACCTCCCTTTTTCCGATGTTGTTGTGGCGGCGGCCGCGCTAGGCTGGCCACGCGATCCGTTTGACCGGTTGATTGTCGGCCACGCGCTGGCACAGGGGGCGGAACTGGTAACGAAAGATCGGCTAATCAGGGAAAACTACAAACAAACTATTTGGGACTGAGAATGATCGGCATTATCGACTATGGAATGGGGAACCTCGGCAGCGTTTCGAACGCATGCAGGTTTCTGGAGCTGGACGCGAAAATTATCACCCGCAAGGAGGAGATGGATTCCTGCCGTGCGGTGGTGCTGCCGGGGGTGGGTGCGTTTGGCGACTGCATGAACCATTTGGTTGAGCACGACTTTGTCCAGGCCATCGAGGGCTGGGTTCAGTCGGGGAAGCCGTTGATGGGAATCTGTCTTGGCTTGCAGGCGCTTTTTGAGTGCTCGGAGGAATCGCCAGACGTTCCTGGCCTTGGACTTTTTGAGGGGACGGTAAAGCGGTTTGATTTGCCCAGAGAGTTGAAGGTGCCGCAGATTGGCTGGAATCGGATCAATGAGGTTCAGCCCGACTGCCCAATGTTCGAGGGGATTGAAAATGGCTCGTTTTTCTATCTGGTACACTCCTATTATGTCTGTCCCGCAGACGAATCCATCGTGGCGGGAACCACGGAATACGGGATCGACTATTGCTCCTGCGTTTGGAAAGATAATATTTTTGCCACACAGTTTCACCCGGAAAAATCACAGGCGGTTGGTTTGCGCATGCTCAAGAATTTCTGGGACTGGGCGGACGGGC
>JAOZKS010000139.1:0-5794 GCA_029935255.1 Pontiella sp. | reverse complement strand
GAATAATGAGCCTTAAATCCAAAATCCTACTTTTCCTGTTTGTCGCCTCAATCGCGTCAGCCATCGTCACCAGTGTCCTGCTGGTCTTTCTTCTGAAAGCTCTTGGATACAATGTTGTGGAAGGAAACGAAGGTTCGATCGGCATTGTTATCGCCGTATCTGTATATCTGCTCTGCGGATTGTTTCTACTCGTTCTGCTGAACTCGCTGCTCAGTAAGAATGTCATTATTCCCGCAGTGGAGAAGGAGGTGCTGGAAAGCGAGCGCTCTATGCTCACCGAACAGCTGCACCATGCCCAGAAAATGGAAGCCGTCGGTCGTCTGGCCGGGAGTATTGCGCACGACTTCAACAACCTGCTTACCATCATCGACGGCTATGCGAGCCTCATCATTGCCAATCCCACTGTAGATGAAACCGAGCAGAATGCGAAGGAGGTCGTCGAGGCCGCCCGCAAGGCCTCGTTCATCACCCGGAAGCTATTGAGCTTTAGCCATAAGGAAAAAACCGAGCCGGTCGTTCTTGATCTGAATACGACCTTAACGGATACCGACAAGATGCTATCGCGTCTCATTGGCGAAAAAATCCAGCTCATCACCTGGCCCGCCAAAGATCCGATCTATGTAAAGGCCGATCCGGTCCAGCTGGGTCAAGTCCTCATGAATCTGGCGGTGAATGCGCGCGATGCCATGCCCAATGGAGGGCGCATCACCATCAAGATCGCGCTTCACGAGGTGGAGGGTTCCGCAAGCCACAAGCCGGACGATCTCCCTTCGGGAGCCTTTGCCAGAATTTCAGTACGCGACACCGGGCAGGGCATTGACCCTGAAAAAGTCGGACAGATTTTCGAGCCCTTCTTTACAACCAAGGACATCGGGAAGGGAACCGGACTGGGCTTGTCGATCGTTAAGACCATCATTAAGCAAGCAGGGGGATTCATTGACCTTACCAGCAAGCTGGGGGGCGGAACCACGTTCTTGATTTACCTTCCTCTCGTCGAGCTGGAGGACGAAATTCCCGTCGAAGAGATTATGGAAGAAGCCCTCGGGGAAGAAGAATTGGAGGCCGCCGATGGCACGGGGGCGAAGCGGGTGGAGAAAACCATTCTGCTGGTCGAAGACGATCCCATGATTCGTACACTGGTTTCCCAAACCCTAGAACTTCAGAACTACGTGGTTTTACTCGCGGACGATGGATGGGAGGCCGCCAAGACAGCTCGTAAACACGTCGGAGAGATCGACCTGCTCTTTACCGATGTGGTTATGCCGGGCTTGGGTGGTGCCGAGCTTGCGTTGGCCGTGCGCGAACTCTACCCGGAGATAAAAGTATTGTTCATGTCGGGCTACTCCCGCTCCCAGGTCACGGAAGAAGGCGTCCCCCCCGATGCCGCCCTCCTTGAAAAACCATTCACGCCGGACAAGGTGGTCGCGATGGTTCGCAATCTACTCGCCCGCACCTAATCAGAGCGAAACGGTTTCCGCCGCGCGGGAGGGAATCCAGCATGCCTGCCCATCGGCAAGGCGGATTTGCCACCACGTTCCTCGATCATCCATCCGCAGGAACTCCGTTCCCGAATGAAGGGGGGTAAGGAACGCCGGGGCATACATTTCGCCGTCGCCCTTGCGTGCCAACACTTCCGGTGCGGTAATAACCCCGGGTTCGTTCCGTTGCTCGAGAAGGGCTTCGGTCAACAACGAGGTCATCAGCGCAACAGAAAGGATTCCAGCGGAAATCATCGCGACCCGCACCTCCTTCTTCTGTGTTCCGCCCAGCCAAACCCACGCTCCCCAGGCCATCAACCAACAGGCGGCGAACAGCCACCAGCGGAATATCGGTGAAGTATTAATGTGCCACCCCAATAGTTTTGCGGCGATAGGCGGGGGTTCTTTTTCCGGGATTAAATCGACCCGGTGCTCCAGCGCGGTTTCCAAATTGTGCTGAATGTCAGCGTTATGAGGTAGATAGCGCTCCGCCCGTCGATAGTTTAAAATGGCTTGGCCCATGTCCCCTGCCAGAAACCAGCTGTTGCCCAGCGTATAGAAGAGATCGCCATTGCGGACACCCTCTTCGACCACAAGGAATTCATACTGCTGCGCGGCCTCCGCATACATCGAAGTGTTCGTGGCCGCGCGGAACAGACCTTGCGCTTCTTTGAGGGTTTGGACCCGATAGTCGATGGCAAAAGCTGCCGTCCCGCACAGGAGGATGAAGAATAGAATGTTCAGTTTCATTTTAAATTCCTCTCAACGGTTTTCACAATGCGGGTGGCATTGTGGATGATCTCTTTAGCATCAGCGGAGTCGTTATAGTCGCGGGTGAAGCGATAGGCCTCGCACAGGGCGAACAAGCCCTTTAGTTTTTCCAGAGTTTGCAGATCCGCCCCCGCCTCAAGGAGCCGGTCTTCCGCATCGCGATAGGTCAGTGCGCCCGGGGTAAGATGGAGCCGGTCGCCGAGATAGGCCCGCAGCACTTGGTCGAGATCGCGGTAGATTTCACTCTTCATACTATGGTTGCGGACGATGTGCGCCGCATTCTTGCGGTAGACCGGATAGGCCCGGGCGGCCTTGGCGGTGCGGTGAATATGGCGTTTCTTTTCGCCGAAGAGTGCGGCGAGCGCACGTCCGCCCTCCACAAGGGGCGGCAACAGAAGAATCGAAAGCACCCACAGGGGGTGCGCCCATCCAAACAGGGGTGGGCGGTGGTGTTCGAGCATGTCTGGGTTTTCATAGTTCTGCCGAATTCCATCTTTGACCGTACGCAGACGACTGCGATACGGCGAGCCGTCCATACCAAAGGCCGCAACCGATTCCGCTGCAGAAACCAGCAACGGGATCGGCATGGACCGGGCGGTAACGTAGGCATTCGACAACGGGCTGAAGTAGGCCAGCTGGATTGGAGGGACGTTGCTGATGCTGGTCGAAAGCGGACGGATCGTCTGGGTGTAGATTTTAGATTTCCCGCTGCGCTTCGGCAGTGCGCGTTCCGAGGGGATTTCGAACCCGTTGATGAGCAGGGGTTGGTAGCGGAGCGGCGGGAAGAAAATGTTTTCCATAAACCCGGCGGCGGTGACCGTGATGGTGAGGGTGACGGGGTCGCCCACGCGCACGACCGAAGGTTCGGCGGAAACGTTAATGGCGTACTCGCCCACCATGCCATTGAACAAGTCGGGTTGACCCTGGGCTGGAAGCGGCTTCACGTGGAGCGTGATGGGGGCGGACTCGGTATAGATGCGCGTGTAGTCGCCGCCGGTCAGGTTTTGGTCGAAAAATGTATTATCGAAATAGGCCGGATACTGGAATGCCGTCCGGCGCCCCTGCTTGCTTCCGGTATTCTTCTCCCGTTCTGCCGCGCAGAGCAGGGTGCTGGGTGGGATGTGGATGTCCCCGCTCTTCTTTGGAATCAGAATCTTGCTGAACGAAAGCGATTGGTGTTGCACCTCTGCGGCCCTGTAGCTTCTTCGTGTGGCTAGAACGCGGGTGCCGTGAACCGGAAGCCCCGTGGTTTGGTTGCTCTTTTCCTTCTCCGGCTCATAGCGTTCCAAGATTTGGAACCGTTTATCGTTCAGGATCGGAAAATAGAAATCAACCGCTTTGAGCGATCCAAATTGGTAGGTGCTGTCCCATGTTGTGGTGAGAACGACCGGCTCTCCAAGATAGACGGAGGGCGCCGACAGCGTCGTTTCAAGGGTCATCCGGTCGGTGGTTTCCGGTTTCGAGGCCTGGATGGAAAGGGGGGCGGTTTCCGTGTTTCCGTAGCGTAGCGCAGGAAGGGTCAGCGCGCCCTCCTCGGTGGCGCGGAAGGCATAGCGAAAATGAAAGGTGTTGGTTCCGCTCGTGGGGCTTCCGGCATCGAGAACGACTACGTTAAAGCCGTCCAGGCCGCTCACATCCGGAGCGTCGGGGAGGGCAGGAGCTTTCACAATCACATCAACCGTGAAGACTTGCCCGAGGGAAACATGGGATTGCTCCGTGCTTGCCTGGGCATAAAACTCCACCGCCTGCACAGAACTGCCGATCAGCACGACACTAATAATTAGACCCTTCATTCTACCAATCCTTCTCTACCGATTTATATTCACCAGACTTCTTTTTCTTGCGCCGTTCCTGATTCTGGATTTCCTCAGCGAGGATGTCCATCTCGGTTTGGTTCGGAGGCGGCACGCCGCGAATCTCTTCGTATTCCGAGAAGTCGCCGAAGGGGTCGGCTTCTTCATACATTTCCGACTCCTCGTCCGATTCCTCATAATCCATATCAGAGTCGTCATCGTCTTCCGACTCCTCATCCGACTCCTCAGCGGGTTGATCCGGGTCCTCCGGTGCGGCTCCCAGCGCCGCCACCAGTTCGCGGAGGGCTTTGGGTTGATCCGGTATGGCCATGGCCAGCGCGGCCTTGAGGGTGTGCTCGTGGGTTTCTTTCAGCGGGCCGGGAAGCACGGAGCCATCCGGAAGCTCAATGTCCGCAGCGAGTCCGGATTCCTCCAAGACCGTAACCAAGGCGCGGGTATCTTGTTCGAGCAAACGCTGTGGCTCTCCCGCAACTTGGATTTGAATGAGCTGGGTTTGCCGTTCAATAAATTCTTCGAGCTTTTCACGGATATATTTAATGAGCTCGTTTTCCTGCTGCTTCTTCTCCTCCTGCTCGCGGATCTCTTCCACGATCGTGGCGGCAATGCGCTGGCTCATTTCCAGATTATACGCGGCATCTGAAAAGTCGGCGTTGTATTCCAGCGCAGTACGGTAGAGCCATGCCGCTTGTCGGCAATAGTGCACGGCCGCCTGCGGTTCTCTCTCGCGAAACGTCTCGGCGGTTTTGACCATGCAATTGGCCATGTTGTACCAGCACTGACTGCGCCGCGCCTCCGTCGTCGCCAGCGATGCAGCATATTCGAACGTCGCCTGCGCCTCCCCGAAGTTTTCCACACGGTACTGCGCATTGCCAAGGTTGTAGTAGATCTCCGCAGATTCCGGAGCCGCCGCGATGGCCTCCTGATAGGCCATCACCGCCTCATCAAACCGCCCATCCGCATACGCCTTGTTTCCTTGTTGAAATAGTTTCGCGGGATTGGCCTGAACCGTTCCTGCCACGAGCAGGCTGCAAAAAAGGAGTGGAAGTTTCATGCTTTTCCCCTCCACCGGATGGAGAACAACAACACAAAAATGGCGGCACCAAGGAACAGGGGAAACTTTTCTTCGTAGCGCTCCATCGTCTGCGTGTTGGTCGATGTGCGCTCCGCGTGTTCCATGACTTGGCGGTAGATGGTTTTCAGATCAAAAGGTCCGTTGGCCACCTCGAAGTAGGTTCCTCCCGGAACGGCTGCCGCCATTTTTCGTAGCGTTTCAGAGTGCAATTTGGTCCAAACCTCGCGGTTGCCGTGCTTCATAAAGGAGCGTGTTCCGGCTTCTTCATCCTCCATCGAAATACGGCTGCCGCGCACGCGGTCACCGAGGCCAATGGCGATCAGCCGCGCTCCGGCCTCGCCCAGCAACCGGGCGGAGGTGATTTCGTCCGAGCCATCCACCATATCCTCGCCGTCGGTAATCAAGATGATATCTTGCAACCCAGCCTTCTCCGGGTCAATCAGCTTGTCGATGGTTCGTTCGATCGCATGGCCGATCATCGTTCCGCCCGCCGCAACGCTTTCCGGCGAGGCTTGGCGCAGCGCCATGCGGAAATAGTCGTAGTCGACCGTCAACGGGCAGCGAATCTCGGCCGACCCCGCAAAAAGAACCAGCCCAACGCGGTCACCGGAAAGCGATTCAACACAGTCAAGCATCGCCGTCTTTGCACTTTCCAGCCG
>JAOZKS010000485.1 GCA_029935255.1 Pontiella sp. | reverse complement strand
AGCTGAACTCAACGCACAAGCCCGCCCCAATGCGGCTGGAAGCCGCATCTACATTACCTTGCCACCGCCCCATCGTAGACGCGTGCATCCCTGCTTCGTTCAGGAAGCACAACGCGCGTTGGCACACCCATTCACACTCCGCAAGCTCAACACGCTCCTATTCAGGGGATCAATTTTTATGTCGTAATCGCTATAAAACCCCGCCCTCTACTCCAATTATGCGGATAAATATAGCGTAACCGCTATAACCTAGATCGTCTGGCAGAACTCGATATCGGCGTGGTCGAAGGTGATTTTCCCGAGGCGCAGACGGATTGTTTTATCGTGAAGGGCGGGAAGGAGAAGGGAGTCGAGGGTCAGCTTGCCTTCGAGTTCCTCTTCCCAACCACATAGGCGCAGGCGCACGCGCTTGTTGAGGGCAATGCCAAACTTGTCTTCCAATGCCTGGATGGTCTGCTTTTGTTCAGAGCTAAATTGAAAGTATCCCTCCTCACCGAGATCGCGCGGGAATTCGAGCAGATCGTCCGCCGCAAAGTTAAAATCCAATTGGTCTCTACCCTTTTCCATTCACAGCAAGATAGATGAAATTTGCGGCTTTGAAAATTGGCTTTCTATTTTTTCCGATCTCTGGAGAATTGACGGAACTCAAAAGGAGCTTCGCGATGAAGAAAAGATTGCCGCCAGCACCCCCGTTCAACTCCACCCGACTGCACAGCACCTCAAGGGCGACCGGTCGCAGCCTGTTTGAAGAGAAGGACTCCGATGGACGCTACGTGCGCTATATCCAAACCGATGCCGCCATCAATCCTGGTTCATCCGGCGGCCCGCTCATCACCCTCGGCGGGGCATGGATTGGCCTGAATACCGCGAAAATTGCCGACACCCAAGGCATCGGATTCACCGTTCCCAGTAGCCAAGTGCGCGAATTTTTCACCAATGTACTTGAGGGCAATGGTCAGACTGCGGAATAATGCACGGCTTTAAGGGAGTTCTCTATGAAGCTGTTTCGTTCCATTCTATTGCTTGCCGTCATCGTCCTGTTGGGTAGTGGCTGCATCAGCCGCACCACCACCATCGACCACCAACACCGAGGCGACATCCCCAAAGGAAAAAAATATGGGAGCAAATCCTCCGATGAGCTCGTTGAAAAGAAAACCATCTGGTTCTGGCAAGATGACTTCCGCAAACCGAAATAGCCCATAATCCCCCTCTACACTTTAGGAGAAAGCAAGCAGTGGCAAAATTTATCATTAACGGCGGAAAGACCATCGGGGGCACCTTCCACCCGCGCGGCAACAAGAATGCCGTACTTCCCATGCTCGCGTCCTGCGTTTTGACCGACCAACCCGTCATGCTGCACAACATCCCGTTGATCAATGACGTTAAGGTGATGCTTCAATTGCTCGAAAGCATTGGAGTGGCGGTTTCGCTTGAGGACCATACGGTTACACTCTGCGCAGGAAGCCTACGGACGACGAAGCTGGACAAGGAGCTATGTGCGCGAGTCCGCACCTCCATTCTTCTCGCCGGCCCCATGACCGCCCGGCATGGCAGCGCCACGATCTATCCGCCGGGTGGCGATGTCATCGGTCGGCGCCGACTCGACACCCACTTCTACGGATTGCGCTCCCTTGGTGCGGAAATTTCCACCGACCAGGCCTACCGGTTCAAAGCCGGACCGCTAAACGCCTGGAAAATGGTTTTCGATGAAGCCAGCGTCACCGCAACGGAAAATGTTTTAATGGCTGCCACCCTTGCGAAAGGCTCCTCCACAATCTACAACGCAGCCTGCGAACCGCATGTGCAGGATCTTGCCCACCTGCTGAACCAGATGGGCGCAGATATCTCCGGAATCGGAACCAATAATCTGACCATCCGCGGTGTAGAGCAACTACATGGTGCGGAATACACCGTGCAGCCGGACTATATCGAAGTGGGAAGCTATATCACCGCATCGGTCGTGACCGGCGGACAGCTGACCATTCCTAATGCAGGCGAGCCGCAGACCCTGCAGGTTATGCAGCGTGCCTTTTCAAAGTTGGGTGTGGATTGGACCCGCGATGGCCG
>JAOZKS010000484.1 GCA_029935255.1 Pontiella sp. | reverse complement strand
TGAAGTGGACCCAATGTCAAGGACAGCCCACAGCATTTTTTAAGGTGTAAGGTTTCTGGGAGAACCGCATGGGTGTTAGGTTTTTGCTCCAATCCTACCAGCAATCGCAGCGTCCTCTGACTTGTAATTCGACGAGCATTCTCATTGCGCACTAAAATGGTTTTGAACGCGCCAGTGGTATATTTCACCATCAGCTCCCTTAGATGACGCCGAACCTCAGGAGCATGTTTTCCTATATGGCCGCTCTACCATTGCTACAAAACAGTGCGCAAATCTGTTACTCCTTTCCACGCGCCGCACCGATATGGCTATGAAGATTCAAGATAGGATTAGCTGACGCAAGGCAACCTGAATAATTTAAAATTAGGGGAACTTCTGATAAGGGCGTGTGAGTCGAAATTTTTGATACCGAGCTGTAGTTTGAGCGTAGATGCCGTTTCGCCGCACGTAGAGCGACAAAGTCGATACAAACCGACTTCAAAGTCACCTGCATCCCCTAAAATGCCTCTAGGGTAGCTTTCTAGGTGTCAAGTTTTGCAGTGCAAGTTGTTGATGTTCAAATAGATAGAGTCTGGCGGTGTTAGCACGCAATGCTATTGTATCTCTTTCACTTATGTAAATCTAAAATTAAGGAGAGAGTTATGATGGCTGACAACATGAAGCCGGAATTTGCCGATTCGAGTATTCAGGAATTTGTCAAGGGAGAGATTATCAAGGGGCTTGAATATGTTCGCTCTACCAGAAAATGCCCTAGTCTTAAAGATGAAGATTTCATCATGAGCAACATTGTCCGCGTTATGAGCGAATCAGAAAGCGGAAGGTCTTTTATTCAGAAACGCCAGGAAAGCGATGAAGAGGAATGTGATTTCGCACCGTATTATGAATCTCTGCATTCATTGCGTCGTCTAGAAATGCTACGGGAATTTCACGATGGCTTTATGAAAACCACACAATCGACCGCTGTAGCCAAAGGGATTGACTACCTTGCCGATTTCCCTGAACTGTCCGGTAGGATTGTTGTTGCCGCCGATGGTCACTATCATGAGCATGCAAGCCATGCGAAGAGGACGCAGAGTGGCTCGTTGTTGGCACCAGGGACTATCTACGTGCAGGATATGCACACGGGCATAATAACCCCATTGATCCAGACTCAGACAGAGGGAAAGAAGCACCACGAAATAAAGATGCTGCGCAAACATCTTCCGTCATTGAACAAGGGACATGACAAAAAGCCAATCGTTGCCTATGATCTTGCAATTCTCGATCACGCATTCTTCATGGAGATGAAATATTCCAGGAAATCCGGGATCGAGATAATAACCAAGCTCAAAGAAACCGTTAAATTCACCTTCCAGCAACCGCTAGAGTTTAAGCAGTCACTAGCCGTCAACACCGGTATAACAGGAGATTACTGTGTCGGATTGAACAATGCTGGTACGATGCGTGTTATTCATTACGTAAATCCAGAAGATGGTGTAGAATACAAGTTCATAACGACAATTGATGATCTGGAACCCGGGCTGATAGCCTGGCTCTACCTAAAACGATGGGACATAGAGAAGACCTATGACGTGAAAAAAAACAAGCTGCATGAGAAGAAGGCTTGGGCCACTGGCGAAGTCGCTCATGAAATTCAGGATCTCTTTGTTGCGATCACGATGAATCTGTTGAGGCTTATTCTCGCGTTACTTGAATCCGAATTCGGGATCAGAGAAGAAAAACTCAAAAAGAAACGGGCTGTATGGATCAAGGCCAGAGAAAAGACGGCGAAAAAGAATAATCGCTATCTACACCCATTGGTGAAGACAGCCCGGCATATGTACCAGCTATCAGCGCAATTTATAAGGTGCGTTCGAAATCATTTTTTCAAAGAAAAGACGTTCAGCGAGCTGTTGCCGAAATTTACGAAGAATCTACAGTACTACCTTGGAGCAAAAACCTAACACCCATGTTAGAAATTCGAGGGGACGGAGTTTATGGGGGTTGATATTCTCGGAAAGTTGATCTAAGGTAGATTCATCAGAGATTTGAGCCTGTATGGGCAGGCTGGATTGGTTGAGAAATGTCGA
>JAOZKS010000138.1 GCA_029935255.1 Pontiella sp. | reverse complement strand
CTTCCTCATCATACCAACGGTTGAGATGATCGGTTGCTCGGATGGTAAACGTGGAGGAACCCGTTTTCATTGGAGTTAAGGTAAGCGAACTTCCTTTTATTGATGCGTCAATCAATGTGGGCTGGCTGTTGTTTGAAACCGTATACGTAATCGTTGGCGGAACATTATTATAGACCTTCTGTTCCTCGTCCCATTCTCTTGCATACCCCCCTACATGTTGGAAGACATTATCTAGGGGAATTTTATGTGACCCACTCTCTAGAGCATAGACCTTATTTCCAATAGGCGTCTTCGGGGCCATGTCTAAATGAACCCATGAGCTAAAGTTGTGAATATAAAATTCGCCGACTGTTTTTTTTGCCGGAGTGTATGCTTTATGCTTGAGCTCCACATCAAAGCATCCCTTCCAGAAATACCCCTCTTTGTTATTAAGCCCTGTTTCCTCTACGTAACGGATGTAGGGGGCCATATCAAAATCTTTAACCGTAAAATGATTGAAGTCATCCACGATGATAAAGAAACGCTTTATCTTTGGTTTAAAAAAGACTTCCCGTCCATCCACGGTAACCGTTTTTACATCCGGCCCCATTTTTTGTTTCATAACCTCTTTATCTGTAAAATAAATTCCGAGATCCATTACTTTTGTTTCATCCCGGTCGGGATCCTTATACCAGTAGGTATTAATTAGAATAGCGCGCCGATAGCCCAAGCTATAGTTCTCAACCTCAAAATTAAATTTCCATTCAACAATATCTCTTCGATTGTATCCAATACGCTTGAATTCATTTCCTCCCAACCGAATTCCAGCCCATTTAAAATTCCCAGTCGGTTTCTCATTTGGAATACACCAGGTCCATCCAGCGGGGAAATGTTTTGTTCCATCCGGCGACATTTTCCCAAAAATTACATAATGGAAGTCGGTTGTTGGATCAGAAAAGCTCTCCTTTTCTGTGTAGTGGCGTGGGGATAGGCGCCCAAGTTCAAAACTTCCGGCAGGTGAGTGGTATTCATCGGAAAGCACAAAAAACTGTTTTCTAGGGCTCCCAGAGTAAATGGCCGGGTCGTTCCCAATATGCCACGTACCGTCGCTGAAATCGTGTCGAACGAGGAGTTTAATATTGGCCGTTGCGGTATTTCCGTGCTTATCCGCTACGGTATATTCAAACTGATCAATCCCAAAAAAATCCTTATCGGAAGTGTAAACGACCTTGTTGTTTCTGATACAGGCTGTTCCATGCTTCGGCTTGCTTGGAAGCGCAACAACCTTAAGGGCCGCACCCGTTGGGTCTTTTGCATTTTTTAAAACATCAAGATGAGCTGTTTTCCCCATGGAGACCTCGTGAGGAAATTGAAGGGCCTCGGGAATTGAATATAGATCCGGCGGGCATGTTCCATCCGGCACAGAGCCCGCCTGCAAGCCGCCCAGTTCAATCGGGGTGTTAAGTTTCCCGAAAGAGAAAACCGCAGAAATTTTATTTACGCCGTATTTTAACTCTTTAGGGCTAATAGAAACCGCATATTGCTGCCATTTGCTTGACGAATATATGTGGACTGGATCCAGAATGATTTCTTTGTTATTCCCATCAAACAACGTCAACTCAAAATAAGCGGGCTGATTGGGATTAGCCTCGGGAATGCGATGATAAAAAATCAGGTAAACCTGCTTCCCTTTCTGAGTTCTCACATCACTAATAACCGTCAATTGAGTATCTTTGGACGCGGGTCTTTTAGTGAAGACGGTACGGATCTTAACGGCCTCAGAAAACGGCATGTCTGCAATCTCAACCATCGTGGCGATAGATTCTTTATTTTTCTTTTCTAGATTTGCTCTCGCAAGACAATCCGGTTTATACAGTTCAACAGCGTTTGCAGGGGGTAAAAGTTGAAAATGGGCCTCTGCAACCCACCCCATGCAAAGAACAGTCAAAATCAAACCCTTCAACAGGATGCTATTTTTTAAAATTAGATTCTCATACGAATTCATATTTCCATGCCTTCCTTTTCCTTAAAATATTTTTTACAAAACCATAGACAAGTCGGCACTTTGTTGCACCGGAACCGGAAGGTACTCAAAAAGGGTTCTTCACGGAAGGAGCGTCTTACAGGTTCCTTCTTGTGGATGGATTTGGCAGGCCATAGATCTTTAAATGCAGGTATTCTTCATCGCGCTAGCCGTAGGTTTGGTACTGTTTCCCATGCTCCTATCCTTCTCATTTATGGAGTTATACACTAAAATCCACTTTAACTTGGGGGGCTAAAATATCAAGTCCGTTTCTTTCTCTCTCTGGGTTAAAGGGCTTGGTCGTATTTCCCGAGGTTCAACGGGTATTGCCCGTATTCCCGCACGAGATTCACGATGTAGTCGTAGGTTTTGCCTGAAATATTGCTGGCCACCGAGTGGTCGGACTGGAAGATGAATCCACCGCCCTTTGCGGCATTCAACTTGGTCAGCACCTCTTTGCGGATCAAATCATGGTCGCCACTTTCCCGAATCTGGATATTGCTGTTTCCGCAGAAACCGATCGAATGGCCGATCTTGTTGATGCAGGCTCCCATGCGTTCTGGATAAAGCTTCTTGACGGTTTCGATCCACGGTGGGGAATTACGTTCGAATCCGTCGCCGACACCGGCGATCGGGTTGTCTCCGGCGGAAAAAAAACGGCGAGGATCGTCGGGGGCATCGAATTTGATCTCTTCCAGTTTTTCAATGGAGTCGATTTCCCATTTGAACATTTCCGGCATCGCCTTTTTCAGCCGTTCGAGTTTGAGCAGGGTGTTTTTTTTGCGGGATCCATCCCCCGTGCTTCCCGTTCAATAAGGTGATGGCATTGATTCCGAGTACGCCTTTGCCCACGGTTGCGCGGATCGGGTCGATGAGCTTTGCTCGATCGTGCACGCGCAGATTATATAACACCCTCAAAAAGGGACGGTTACCTCCGTAGGGATATGCACATATGCCCTTATGAAACATACGATTGCTTGAAAGAGGCGGCATACTTCATCCGTCTTTCTTGTTAGTAATTAGGAGCTGCTGTGGTGGTGCGCTACCGGAAAATCTCATTAACTACTTTTTTTTGTCTATGTGTCGTTAATTAATTACGTCTCCCTGTATTTAAGCATAGCTATGAAAATAAAAAGTATAGCCATAATCCTGTCCGTAGTCTTTTTGGGTGGACTCGCGGTTGAAGCACGTACCGTGAAGCAGCCGAATATCGTGCTGATCTACATGGATGATCTTGGCTGGAAGGATATCGGTTGCTGCGGTAGCCGTTTCTACAAGACCCCGAACATTGACCGTTTGGCGAGGCAGGGGATGCGGTTTACCCATGCTTATTCCGCCGCGCCGATCTGCTCGCCTTCCCGCGGGGCGGTACTCAGCGGCAAGTTTCCGGGGCGGACTCAGTTTACGGCTGTGATGCAAACCGATGCGACGGATGATTCGCTCTATACACAAAGCAAGATTCTGGGGGTAGGCAACCAAAACCTGGAGGCTCTCCATCGGCATGTGCTTCCGCGCGGTGAAACCCTGTTTGCGGAACGGCTGAAGGCGGGGGGCTATCGGAACTGCTTTTTTGGGAAGTGGCATTGCGGGCATGCGCCGGGGTTCCGTCCGCATGATCGCGGCTATGACGAGGTGCATGCGTTCTTCAGTACGTGCGATGGCGCTCGCTATCCCCACTACCTGATGCCGGCGGACATAGATGAGATGGAGGGGCTTCCAAAGGCAAAGCCGGGGGATTACCTTTCTGAAGCGATGTCGGTGCAGGCCTGCGATTTTATTGAAGAACATATGGAATTACATGCAGATAAGCCATTTTTGCTGCATCTCTGCCATTTTTTGGTGCATGCCCCGATCGTTCCGAAAAAGGGCTTGCCGGAGCAGTATGCGGAACGGCTTAAAACCGTTAAAAGCGACCAAGACCATTGTCAATATGCCTCGATGATTGAAAGCATGGATGATTCGGTCGGCATGATTATGGATCAACTTGAACGCTTGGGTTTGCTCGAAAATACATTGGTGCTGTTTTCCTCCGACAACGGTGGGTTGACCCTGCATGAGTTTACGTCGAATTATCCGCTGATGGGCGGGAAAAGTTTTGCGTATGAAGGAGGTTATCGTGTGCCGCTCATTGCCTGCTGGAAGGATCGGATCAGCCCGGGAACGCTTAACTCAACGCGAACCGTGGGGATGGATTTGTATCCAACCCTCCTGGAGGCTGCCGGACTCGATCTGGATCCGAAGCAACATGTCGATGGATTGAGCTTGTTGGGGGAGTTGACAGACGGCCGTGAAGGCCACCTGTTGCCGGTGCGTCCGCTCTATTTTCACCACCCCCATTACACGCATGCCAGTTCGCCGCACTCCATCATCATCGATGGCGACTACAAGCTGATTCGCTACTACAACGACGAAGAGGGCGGTTATGCATTGTTTAATCTTATCGAAGATCCGTATGAACAGAAGGATCTCTTTAAAGAGCAACCGGAAACCGTTGCTGTGTTGGGCAGGAAATTGCGCCGTTTCCTTGTGGAAACGGGGTCGCAAATGCCGGTTCCGGCGGAAAGTGCCGAAGGGCGGCGCTCTCTGGAGCTGCATGCCCGGGGGCAGACCAAGGGGTGGTTTGAGAAAACCCGAAATCTTAAAAAGGTATTTAATAAAAAGACCGAGCGCGAGCTGGCGCTTGCGGAACGGGCTTTGCAAGAAGGTAAGTTGAAGTAATGTCGGAGTGTTGGTTGAGGTTTTTTTTAATGAATAATTCAAGAAAGGATGTTTTGCTATGAATAGATGTTTTAATCGAATTGTAGGTGTTTTGGGCGTTGTGCTTCTTGCGGGAGTCGGGTCTGCAAAACAGGTCGTGGAGGTGGATCTCAAATCCGAAGGGCGTGTGTATGAGGGGGTCGGGTTGCTGAGTGCAGGGGCATCCTCTCGCTTGCTCAAGGACTATCCAGAACCCGTTCGCAGCCAGATTCTGGACTTTTTGTTCAAACCCAAGTTCGGGGCAAGTATCAATCACCTGAAGGTCGAGATTGGTGGCGACATTAACTCCACGGACGGGAGTGAACCAAGCCATGCCCGAACCCGAGATGAGTTGGAGAATCCCAAGGAGGAATATTACCAGCGCGGCTATGAGTGGTGGTTGATGAACGAGGCCAAGAAGCGCAATCCAGAAATCATACTGGATATCCTACAGTGGGGCGCGCCGGGCTGGATGGGTGACGCAGGCATGGAGTTTCGGGAAAAATTTTTTTCGCAGGATAACGCAAACGTCATCTGCGCTTTCATCAAGGGAGCCAAGGAATACCATGATCTAACGATCGACTATTGTGGAATATGGAATGAAAGAACGCATGACTGCGAATGGATAAAGCTCCTGCGGAATACATTGGATGCCCAAAAACTGCAGCATGTAAAGGTTATCGCGGCCGATCATAACAAGTCCGCGTCCGGCGGTAAGATATGGTCTATCGTCGATGATGTTATTGCCGACCCCGAGTTGATCGAGGCGGTCCATGGGATCGGAGTTCATTATCCAGAGCGATATGCGAATTATATCAGCACACCCGAAGCCCAGTCATGCGGCAAGTCGCTATGGAATTCCGAAGGAGGGCCATGGAAAGGCGATTGGAAGAAGGGGTTTCCGTATCTCGCCAAGCTGTATAACCGATGCTACATCGACGGAAAAATGACCAAGGTGATTACATGGAGCCTGATTACTTCCTATTACGATATGTTTCGTATTCCCAACTCAGGAATTATGATGGCCAACCAGCCCTGGTCTGGGCATTATGAAGTACAGCCCGCCACATGGGTTCTTGCGCATTATACGCAATTCGCTGAACCCGGATGGCGCTATCTTGACTCTGCTTGTGGCTATCTCGAAGCGGAAGGCAGTTTTGTCACACTGGTCTCGCCGGAGAACAACGATTATTCAATCATGATCGAAACCGTCGACGCAAAGGATTCCCAGCAGGTGAGCTTCAAGGTTCCTCACTCTCTCTCCGGGAAGAAACTGGCCGTATGGCGGACGGTGCGCGAAAAGGAAACGTTCATTCAGCAACCCAAAAAGATTGTTCCCGTCGATGGAATGTTCACGTTGGACCTGGTTCCCGGAGCCCTCTACACCGTGAGTTCCACAACCGGCCAGCAAAAAGGCACCCCGCCGACCGAAATTCCAGCCAGTCAGCCTTTCCCGAATCCGTATACCGAGGATTTCGAATCATATCCGCTCCGGGCAACCCCGAAATACCTGTCCGACCAAGAGGGCACATTCGAAGTCGTCAAAAATCCTGTAGGAGCTGGCCATTGCCTGATGCAAGTCCTTCAGCAAAAAGGTATCCGGTGGGATGTGCAGGAACATCCCCTCACCTATGCCGGCGATAAGAACTGGAAAAACTATACCGTGAGTGCGGATCTCATGATTCCCGAAACCGGGTTTTCGGTTTTGGTCGGACGGGTTTCCCGCCACACGAATTCCGGTGCTGGCGGCGTACCGTTCTTCCTGAATTCCGATGGCTCTTGGGTGCTGAAAGACCAAGTCGCTACAAAGAAGGAGAAAACCCTGAGCGAATCCACTGAGCTGTTGACAGGGAAGCTGGAACCCTCTTCCAAGAAATGGATCGCTGTCAAGCTGAGCTTCAAGGACTCCACAGTAACCGTAACCATCAACGGCAAGAACGCTGGCAAAGCCGAATGCCGGAATCTCTCGGGCATGGTTGGGTTGGGGAGTGGCTATCACGATGCCTTGTTCGATAACCTTTCCGTGAAACTGTGTGAATAGGTGGTGATCCGGAGAACTGGAATCAAGGTCGCCAAGGCTTAAATCTGCAATCAACGGCTTTTTTCAGGGAACAAGTGTTCCTTTTCACCTCAAGTAACGCGTGCGGGATTTGTGGCCAGTCAATTTGAATTGGCAGGTTCTACTTTGGAATGCCGCCGCGACTGATCGCGGTGTAGCGTTCCTTGAGGTTCAGCGCCCCTGACCTTTGCCCTGCTCGCCCTAACCCAAAAATCCGCCGGAGCCTTGCCCCGGCGGATTTTTGTTTGCCCAGACC
>JAOZKS010000483.1 GCA_029935255.1 Pontiella sp. | reverse complement strand
CGATGAAGAGGAAGACGGCGGGGAAGCGGCCTTTGGCGATGAGCGAATGGTAGGCCTCGTTGAGGGCGTGGTAGACCACCGGGGCAGAGGCGGGGCGTCCGTTGACGAAGATATATTGATCCTGCCGGTCCTTGCGCCCGGTTTGCGGCAGGCCGGCAAAGCCGGTGATGGTGTATTCGCCGTCGGAATAGTCGAGCGCCAGCAGCTGTTCAAGGAATCCGGCATTGTAGAGTTCGCTGATGCGATCCTCCATTTTTCCGGCCATGGGGAGGTTGTAGACCATGCGTTCGTCGACCTTGAGGCTCATTCCAATGGTGGGGTGGGCGAGGGCATGGACGAGGAAGAGCTGACGGATGTGGGAGAGTTCGGTCTGCTCGGCGCGAAGAAACTTCCGGCGCGCGGGCACATTGAAAAAGAGATTGCGGATCTCCATGCGCGTACCGACCGGACAGCCAATATCTTCAACGCCCAGCAGCTTCCCCCCCGCAATCTGGATCTCAGTCCCGGAGAGCTCCTCCTTCGGGCGGGTGATCAGCGTGAAGCGCGAAACCGATGAAATGGAGGAAAGTGCTTCGCCGCGGAACCCCAGCGTGTGGATGTTTTCAATATCCGCCTCCGAGCGGATTTTGCTGGTGGCGTGTCGCTCAATACTCAGCAGTGCCTGATCGCGACCCATCCCGCAGCCATTGTCGGTGATGGCAATCAATTGCCGCCCGCCACGAATGATTTCCACATCCACCTGCGTGGCCCCGGCATCGAGCGCATTTTCAAACAGCTCCTTCATCACCGAGGCCGGGCGCTCGACCACCTCGCCAGCGGCAATCTTATTGATCACCTGGTCGGGCAACAGCTGGATGACGGGTTTGTTCTGCATTCGGCGGAATGTAGCAGAACCGATTAGCGAATGCCGATTTTAGATTCTCTAAAATCGATCCGTGATGACGACCTCGTCCAGCGGGAGCTTGTCGCCCCGTGGGTGGGCCTCGCCGAGTCCCTTTCCAATGGCAACGAACATGGTGATGGAATGGTCTTCGGGGAGGTTGATGAGTTCGCCGACGGCATCGAAGTCGAAGCCGTCCATGGGGCAGGAGTCGTAGCCCATGGACTGGGCGGCGAGCATGAGGGTCTGGGCGGCGATGCCGCAGGAACGCATGGCTTCATCGCGCTGAACCTGATCGAGGCCTTCATAGTATTGCCCAATGGCGGGAACCATGAATTCGCGCACGGGTCCGGGGGCGGAGTGCCAGTAGCGCATCGGCTCTTTTTCCCATGCCTTGAGGTCGGCGCAGAGGATGATCAGCATTGAGGCATCGGTGACCTGCGCCTGATCCCAAGAGAGCGTACGAATTTGTTCGAGTAGTTCAGAGTCGTCCACCACGACAAAGCGCCAGTTCTGGATATTGAAGGCGGTGGGGGAGAGCAGAGTGAGCGAGAGGAGTTTTTCGCGCTCTTTCTCCGTCATTTTATGGTCGGGGTCGAAATGCTTTACGGCGCGGCGGCTTTGAATGGCGGTTGGGACGTTCATGACGGCTCTCCTTCTCGTTCGAACTGGATGGGAGCGGAGCATAGGGTATCGCAGGAACGGATGGAAGGAAAACATGGGGAATGACGATTGAACCGTGAGGCGTAAAGGCGGAGGCATCAACCGCAGAACACGCTGAATGCCGCAGAACCCTTTTTCGGCAGTCACTTTCCCAGAAAATCAATAACAATTAACCGGAATGGTAAAATCGGGGTTTTACAAGTTTTTCGGTTTATTCCGATTCTGTTCTGTGTAGTTCCGCGAATTCTGCGGTTGAGGACTTTATAACACGAATGCGCTTTATGCCTTCCCACGAACTCCGCTCCGGCGAAGCGCTGACCGCCAAGGAAAAGACGATCCACGAAGGGCTGGTGTCGGTGCTGATGCAATTGCACGTAGACGGAGCTTCCAGCTCCGTTCAGCATGAGCAATGCGCGTCGGCAAACGCAACGAAGCTGGAAGCATCGTCTACATTAAAAAAAGCAATGCAGGGCGAATTGAACGTAGACGGAGCTTCCAGCTCCGTTCAGCATGAGCAATGCGCGTCGGCAAACGC
>JAOZKS010000137.1 GCA_029935255.1 Pontiella sp. | reverse complement strand
TATGAGTTTGAGTTTATTCATCCGTTTGCGGATGGAAACGGGCGAATGGGGCGGTTGTGGCAGACATTGGTTCTTTCTCAATGGAATCCTCTCTTTTCTCAGATTCCTGTGGAGAGCATGGTTTATGCCCGTCAGAAGGACTATTACAACGCGATTGCTGAAAGCACGAAAGCCGCCGAATCGACTCCGTTTATCGAGTTCATGTTGCAGGTTGTTCATGATAAAATAACCGCTTCCGCAGAGGAAACCCATCAAGTCACCCATCAAGTCACCCATCAAGTCGAAATTCTATTGCCTGCGCTGGTTGATGAGATGAGCCGGAGCGAGCTGATGCAGGTCATGACTCTTAAGGATCGGGTTAATTTCAAGCGGATCTATCTTGATCCTGCATTGGCGGACGGTTTGATTGAAATGACGATTCCCGATAAACCGAATAGCCGTTTGCAGAAGTATCGTTTGACTGAAAAGGGGCGAAAGTTTTTGGAGAATCAATAATGCCGAAAATACGGATCGACCTGTGAATCTTATAATCCAATTAGGGGTTTGATTAAAAACCCGGATACCCTGATTCCGACCACCTTTTCGACTAAGGAGAGGGTTTATTTAAATATATCATATTAAATATAAAACTGGCCTTTATTGGGTTGTTATTAGGTTAAATATATAGTTTGCTATATAAAAAATATGGGATTCCAGAGTGCTTTCGCTTTAGTTGGGTGCGTTTGATTTGAAGGTAGGGCATGCGTCCCGTTTGCTTTCGACCGAGGCTTAAAACTTGAAAGTCAATGCCTTTGACCGTTCCTGTGTTAGGATAAAATAGACCCTGTAAATTACAATATCCGCCGTTTGTTCTGGCGGGTTAACATGGGATATTAAAACCGATGACTCATTTAATTCCTTTGGCTGGATCGGTGCGGTGTTCGAATGCTGCGGTTGGTGGAATCAGTAACTCGAATCGGAGATTGCTATGATTAGAAGCTTAAGCGTAAACCTATTCATTTTGCTTTGTCTTTCGACACCGGCGATTGCTCTCGAAAACAACAATCAAATAGCTCGGAGAAAACCGAATGTCATCTTGTTGGTCTGCGACGATCTCAACGATTATGTCGAGCCGTTCGGCGGGCACCCGCAGGTGAAGACACCGAATATAAAACGGATGGCGGAGAGCGGTGTTTCGTTTAAACAGGCGCACTGTACCATTCCCATCTGCAATCCGTCGCGTGCGAGTTTCCTGACGGGGCTCTATCCGCACACCAGCACGTGTTATGGATTTGAGAAATGGGACGGATACGAGGTGCTGAAGAATTCGCGCACCATGATGGATCACTTCCGCCAAAACGGCTACCACTCGCTCGGCACCGGCAAGATAATGCATAACCGCGGCGAACAGGAGTGGAGCGAGTTCGGGAACCTCGTGGATTACGGGCCTTTCGCGTACAACGGGGAAAAAACTGCGGCGCACCCCTGGAACAAATCCCCGTTCCGTGACGATTTCGGAGCGATCGATGGATCCTTCGGCCCGTTGTTCAAGCTGACCGGCGAAAAATCGCCGGTGACGGGCAGGCCCTTCACCTGGCGCACGGGCAACTGGAAAAAGATGCATGAGCTGCGCTACGAGGCGGAATCCGACCGCGATCCCACCGCGGATGAAATGAACGGCGCGTGGGCGGTGGAGAAGCTCAAGGCGTTTGCGGCCGACCCTGATTCGAAACCGTTCTTCATGGGTGTTGGCTTCATTCGCCCGCACACGCCGTTGATCGTTCCTCAGGAATACTTTGATCGTTTTCCGTTGGAGTCCATTGAATTGCCTCTGATTAAAGAGGACGACGCAGCGGACACCTTCAAACACACCATTACCTCGAAGGAGGATGACCGAAGCGCGGACCGCGGCAACAAGATTTACGACAGTCTGATCGCTTCGTTCGACGGCGACCGCGAGCTCGCACTGAAAAAGTTCATTCAGGCCTATCTCGCGAGCGTCGCTTCGGTAGATGACCAGATTGGACTGATTCTCGACGCAGTCGACCACTCGCGGCTGAAGGACAACACCATCATCATTCTCACGAGCGACCATGGCTGGGGCATGGGAGAGAAAGACTATCTCTACAAAAACTCGCTGTGGCAGGAGAGCACTCGCGTGCCGCTCGTCATCCGCGCGCCGGGTGTTTCGAAAGCGGGTGCCGCGGCGGACGTCCCTGTATCGCTTGTTGATCTATTTCCCACGCTCAACGATTTGTGCGGTCTGCCGTTCGACACGATGAAGAATGAAAAGGGGCGGCCGCTCGACGGGCACAGCCTCAAATCGCTACTCGCGGCGCCCGAGAAGGGCGAGTGGGAAGGCCCGGACGCCGCGCTGACCGCGTTGTATAAATGGGCGAAGGAGTATGATCCCGCCCAACAGAACTATTCCCTGCGCTTCAAGGACTGGCGCTACATTCGCTATCAGAACGGAATGGAAGAGCTCTATCACACCGCCGAGGACCCCAAGGAGTGGACCAACCTCGCGCTGAACCCGGAATACGCCGAACAACTTGCGACGTGTCGCGCCAAGCTCCTGGCGCGGATTCCTAAACCATAATCCCGAAAGCTGACAGATGATGAAAAAACGTATACTCGCGATCATGTTACTCGGCCTCACTTTTTCCACGTTCGCCGCGGAACAACGAAACGTGATGATGATCGTGCTCGATGATATGAACGACTGGCTGGGCGTGATGGGTGGCCATCCGCAGGCGAAAACCCCGAACATGGACCGGCTCGCGAGCCAAGGCGTGCTGTTTAAGAACGCGCATGCCAACGTGGGGGTTTGCTCGCCGTCGCGCGCGAGTTTCATGTCGGGCGTGCATCCGCTCACGAGCGGCTGTTGGGGATTCGATAATCCATTGAACAATCCGGTACTGAATGACTCGAAAAACCTGCCCGAGTACGCGAAGGAAAACGGCTTCAAGACCTACCAGACCGGCAAGGTTTTTCATCATGTGCCCAAGACCGCGTGGATGCAGAAGGGGATTCCGAAATACCATGGACCCATGGCGTGGAACGGCGAGAAGGTTTCGCTGCATCCCTCCTGTCCCGCGACGATGGCCGAGCTGGGTGCGCTGGACTCCACCTATGTCTCGCTTGCGGACGTGCCTTCGGTGGACGGCTACACCGGTTGGTGGGACTCTAAAAACAACAAGCCCTTCCGCTACGTGAACGACGACGATCGCGATTCGATGGTGGACGAACGAAGCGTCGAATGGTTCCAGAAGAAAATGGTTGCGCTGGAGCGCAACAACAACGCGGAGCCGTTCATGATGGCGTTTGGAATCATGCGGCCGCACACGCCGCTGGTCGTGCCTCAGAAATATTTCGATTTATTCCCGCTGGAAAAGGTACAGCTACCTGTCATCAAGGAGGACGATATCGCCGACCTGCCCTGGGGCGAAGGTTCCAGAGGTCGGAAAACGATCGAGGCTTTGAGGGCGGGTACCGCAGCTCCCGAGTTGGAGTTCAAAAAATACGTTCGGGCCTATCTGGCGTCGGTCGCCTTCGCGGACGACATCGTGGGGCAGGCGCTCGATATTCTCGACAACAGCCGCTTCAAGGACGATACGGTGGTCGTGCTGTTCAGCGACCACGGCTACAACATCGGCGAGAAAGAATACCTTTGGAAATACAACCTGTGGGAGGAGAGCACTCGCGTACCGCTTATCATCCGCGATCCGCGCCATGCCGCGAATGCCGGAAAGACCGTCAACCATCCCGTCAGCCTGATCGACATTTTCCCGACCATCACGGATTTATGCGGCATGACGGGCGAGACGGTGAAAGGGCCCAATGGCGCGCCGCTGGATGGACACAGCCTGAAGCCATTCCTGAAAAACCCCGCGATGTCCGACTGGGCGGGGCCGGATGCCATGGTGTCGGTCATCGCCAGTTGGAAGTCGAAGCGACCGATCGATCAGTATCGCTCCATCCGCACTCGGGATTGGCGCTACACGCGCTATGAAGAGGGGGCCGAAGAACTTTACGACCACCGCGCCGATCCGCACGAATGGACCAACCTCGCGAACCATCCCGAACACGCCGAGGTGAAGGCCAAACTCACCGCGAAACTGGAGTCGATGACTCCGAAAACCACCCCGGAATCCGCGCCATCGAAAAAGGCTCTGTCCGCGGAATCCGCGAACGAGATTTGGAAAGACACCTACTTCGAAAAAAATCCCGCAGCCGACGCCAACCAAGATGGCGAGCTAAGCTGGCCGGAGTTGCAAGCGCACAAAAAGGCGGCGATGAAATGAGATTGAACAAAGGCATGTTCGTGGCGCTTGCCGCGCTGGTGGTTGCGGGCGGCGCTGCCGCGCGCGAGATCCAATCATTGGATGGAACATGGGAGATCGCGTTCGACAAGGAGAATGTCGGCCGCGCGGAAACGTGGCATGAATCGGCGGATTTTCGGGAGTTGGAAGGGCGCCGCGAAATTGCCGTGCCGAGCTGCTGGGAACTGATCGAGAAGGATTACGAGGGCGCCGCATACTATCGACACATGTTCAAGGTCGACCCATCCTGGACGGGCAAGGTGGTGCGTCTTCAATTCGACGCGGTGAACTATATTGCCGAGGTGTGGCTGAACGACCATTGCGTCGGGAGTCATGAAGGCGGCTACGGGCCGTTCGAGTTCCGGGTGGGTGATCTGGTGGAATTCGGCGAAGAAAACTTTTTGTCGTTGCGCGTAGTGGGGCCGATCGTTTCCCGCGATGATCTGGTGATCGATGGTCTCGGCAAGAACGACGCGCCGCATTGGCGCGGAGCGATTGTGGGCGGAATCTGGCAGTCGGTTCGCCTGGTGGCGTCCGGCGCGGTGATGATCGACGACATGTTCGTGATTCCCCAACTGCGAGACGACACCGCGAAGGTTCAACTTCAACTCGACAACACCGACACCAAGGGCGGTGAGGTCCAGGTTTCGATGACCATCGCCGACGCGGAGGGCGTGGTTGCGAAAAAGAGCGAAGCGCTAAAATTGCTTCCGGGAAAGAACGCGGCGGAATGGACGCTTAAGATTCCCAATGCAAAATATTGGTCGCCCGATGTGCCCAACCTTTACACGCTCACCGTTAAGGTCGGCGACTCCGATGTGGAAAGCACGCGCTTCGGCATGCGGGAGCTGACGATCAAGGACAAGGAATTTACGCTGAACGGCACGCCGATCTACATCAAGGCGGCATTTTTCGAGGGGCTGTATCCGACCAAGCTGGCGTTGCCGGATGACAGGGGAATGGCTGTCCGCGAAATCCAACTTGCGAAGGATGCGGGCTTCAACATGATCCGCCCGTGGCGCAAACCGCCGCCGCCTGCATGGCTTGATCTCGCGGATGAAATGGGCGTGCTGGTAATTGGCGGACTGCCGATCGAGTGCATGCGCCAGTGGCCGACGGTAACACCGCAGCTGCCGGCGCGCATTGAAAACGAAGTGCGCACCGCGATTCTGCGCGACCGCAACCGCGCGTGTATTGTGCAGTGGGAAATCTTCAACGAGATCTGGCGCAAGGAGCTCAAGCGTATGAAGCATCCGATGTCGATGCTGGCGCGGGAGTTGGATCCCTCGCGTTTGATTCTGGACGAGTCCGGCGGTTTCGCGGACGGCGCGAATATTTACCTTCCCTACGAAGTGGAGCCGGTGAAGTTCAACGATATTCACATTTATGCCGGCGCGCCGCTCAATGATGCGACGTATGCCCAGTTTCTGGCGTTGGGCATGACGACCGAGGAAATGAAAGCGGCAGGTTTTGATCCGAAGAAGGTGAGAAACAAGCACGCCCACGCGGGGCTGATGTCGCTGGTTTCCGAAATCGGTTACGGCAGCATTCCCGACGTGGTGGATAACAACAAACGCTTTCGCGAGAAGGGCAATCCGCTGGTGGCGCCGTATCGGTATCATCAGATGCTGGAAGAGACCACCGTCAAAGTGCTCGAGGAAAGCGGGCTTGATGCGATCTATCCAGACGTTCAGGAATTCTGCATCGAGCAACAGAAACTCCATTCCAACGCCAACAAGCGGATGGTCGAGGCAATCCGTTCCAATCCCAAGGTGCGCGGCTACTGCGTGCACGCGCTGACCGGCGGCGATTGGGTGCTCGGCGCGGGGCTGCTGGATCTGTGGCGACAGCCTAAGCAATCGTATTATGGAACCAAGGAAGCCAATGCGCCGCGCTATATGGCGCTTCGTGTCATGCCCAGAAATATTTATGCGGGACAAGAGGCCAAGGTGACCGTGACCGGCATCAATGATCTGGATGCGGTGGGTGGAAAGCTGGAGGTCAAGCTGCTGGATTTCAATGGCCGGGCTGTCAAGGAATGGAAGCGGAAGGTTGAACTGGCCAGCGGTGTATCAAGCCTGTTGGATGAAGCGTTGGATGCTTCGAAAATGTCCGGCGCATACAAGGGCCATGTGAAACTGACCGATAAGAAGGGTGGTATTCTCGCTGAGAATTCATTTGGCTTCGATGTCTTTGCTGCGGCAGATCTTCAGGTGCTGGACGGAAAGATTGCGGTGCTGGATTCGAAGAACGAATTGATCCCTTTCCTGAAGAAGAAGGGAATCGCCTTTGTTGAGTTCGATGAAAAAACGCCGAAATCCCTGCCGATCTTTGTGGTTGATAACGAGGCGAAAAGCCCGGCCTTGAAGGCGCAGTTCCTGGCTTTGGAAAATTTTGTGAAGCAGGGCGGTACGGCGGTTTATTTGCAGGCGCTGCGCCGTCCGGGCAATGTCTATTGGGGGGCGCAGCTGCCCTCCGATGAAGTGCTGCCGATCAAGAAGGACAAGAAGCACGCGCTCGGCTTGTGGGTCGGTGTTTCGCACATCGTGACCGATCATCCGGTTTTTGCCGGCCTGCCGGTTAACTGCATGATGGGGCAGGAATATGAAAACGTCTGGTCGCCCTATGTGCTCAAGGATATGGGCAACGATCTGATCGTCGGATCGATCAGCTATGGTTTCTACGCGGCACCCGACACGGACAAGCAGTGCTACAAGGGGCCGGAGCCCGCGTTTTACGGCATGGACATGGGCATCGTGCCGCATGGAAAAGGGCGCTATGTGCTCAACACCCTGCGCCTGATCGAAAACCTCGGTTCGGACCCC
>JAOZKS010000136.1 GCA_029935255.1 Pontiella sp. | reverse complement strand
CGGCGCGGACGAGCGCGGCGGTGGATTCCTGCACCATGCCCTTGAGGTCGCCCCAGCCGCGTTCGGCGGTGGCGTGCAGCATGGAATATTCGCCGCTCACATTGTAGGCCGCGATGGGGAGGTCGGTGGCCTCGCGCATCTTGGCCAGCACGTCGAGGTAGAAAAGCGACGGCTTGACCATCAGCATGTCGGCGCCCTCGGCTTCGTCCAGTTCGGACTCGCGCAGCGCGGTGCGCAGATCCCCGTACGAGGCTTGATAGCCTTTTCGGTCGCCCTTGCCTGGTATCGATTTTTCCGCCTCGCGGAACGGGCCATACATGGCCGATGCAAACTTGGTGGAATAGCTCATCAGTAGGGTTTGGTCGAAGGCGTTTTCATCGAGTGCCGTGCGGATCGCCTGCACCTGCCCATCCATCATGGAGCTGGGCGCAACAATATCCGCGCCAGCTGCGGCATAGGATGTCGCGATTTTTGCGAGCACCGCATTGGTGGCATCGTTATCCACCTCGCCGGATTCGGTCAGCGGGCCGCAGTGGCCGTGGGTGGTGTAGGCGCAGACGCAGACATCGGCCGTGACGACCAGTTCCGGAAACTTGTCTTTCACTTCGCGGATGGCCCGCTGAACGGTTCCCTTGTCATTATACGCTTCCGAGCCTTGGAAATCTTTTTCGGAATCCTCCACGAGGCCGAAGAGCAACAGCCCGCCCACGCCCGACTCCACGACGGGTTCCAGATTGAGCAGCAGCTGGTCGACGCTCAGGCGCGACTGCCCCGGCATGGCTTCGATCGGCTCGCGCTTTGCAGATCCGTCAATCACGAAGGCCGGCCAGATAAATTTTTCCGGGCCGGGCCGGGGGGCATCGAGCATCTTGCGAATCCCCGCGCTTTGGCGCAGGCGTCTTAGTCGGGTTTCTGGGAACATGGTATCTCCTAGGGTTCGCTGGAAAGTAGTTTTCAATGGGGCTACTGACAAGGCGATTTACGGAGCATTTGCGAGACGAAATATTCAGCGAGGGACTGAATGGCTCCGGGAATCGTGGCTTCGCGGGCGATGATATCTGGCTTGAGGTTCTGCTTTTCCAAGGCTTGAGCGGTGGGTTTTCCAATCACTGAAATGGTTTTTCCGGCGAGGGCTTCGCCACCCCACTGTTCAATGAAAGATTCAACTCCCGAGGCGCTGGCAAAGAAGACCGTATCGAACTCGGGGAGTTCGTCGTGTTCGACGCGGACATTGTCGTAGAGGATCACATCCTCGACTTCCGCACCCGTTTCGCGGAGGGATTCGGCGAGCTGCGACCCGGCTTTATCGGAGCGGAGGCGCAGAATATTTTCGCCGGGCTTAATGGTTTGCTTCGCCAGCTCAACGAGCGCATCGGCGCTGAAGCTGGAGTCGGGCTGCGCATCGACATGCAGGCCATGCCTCGTAAATTCGTCGGCGGTGCCGCGTCCGCAGACCATGATTTTTGGGATGGTGCGGAGGTCGATGTTCTGCCGGACAACGGTTTGCATGAAGGCACGAACCGCCGATGGAGAGGTTATTACGACCCATTCGAAGGCGTCAAAACGAGGCTGGAAGCCTCGTCTACATTCCAAGCATATTAGCGGGAACTGGAGGGGGTGGCCGCCAAGGTCGTGGACGTGGGCTGCGGCTTTTTCCTGAATGGCTTCGGAGCACGTGAGTAGAACTTTCTTTCCGCGCAGGGCCCCGAGTTCGGTTTTGTGGGAATAGGCGGTGATGTCGCCGACGATGATGAGGCCGGGATGTTTGATGGATTGCGACGTTAGGTTTCCGATGGTGGTTTTGATGATTTTTTCGTCTTCGCCGCCTGCATTGAAGATTAGGGCGGCGGGGGTGTCGGGCGAGTGACCGTCTTCGAGCAGTTGCTTTGAGATGGGTTCGATGGCTTTGATGGACATGTAGTAGATGGCCGGGAGCCGATCCTTCATCTCGGCATCGCAACGGGCGAGTGCGCCGCCGCTCATGCGCGGGGTGAGGACCACGAAGCCGCGGGATACATTGCGGCGGGTCAGCAGCATGCCGGTTCCGGTGGTGGCGGCTTGCAGTGCGCTGATGCCGGGAATGACGCGGAAGGGGATGCCGAGGTTTCCGAGGGCTTCGGTTTCTTCGGCCAACCGCCCAAAAATTCCAGGGTCGCCGCCCTTAAGGCGGACGATGCGCTTGCTTTGGCGTGCGCATTCACAAATGAGTTTGGTGGTTTCGTGCTGCTCTTTACTGTGTGCGCCGCAGCGTTTCCCGACATCGATGGCGTGTGCGCGAGGCGGGAGTTCGTCGAGCAGGGCGTGGTCGATGAGTGAGTCGTGGAGGCAGATGTCGCACCGTTGCAGGGCGCGTAGTGTGGCGATGGTGCAGAGTTCTTTAGTGCTGATGCCTGCGCCGGCAAAGGTGACGGTCTGCACGAACAGACTGCGCAGCGCCATCATGCGTTCATCGCCTTTGCGGAAGGTGATGGCGAGGTGGCCTTGGCCTTCGGGAACTTCGAGGTCTTCGAGGGGAATCCATTCGGTGATGCGTTCTTCGATGCCAAGGCGGAGGAGGGCGGCGGCGGCCATGACGACGATGTCGTAGGTGCCGTTGTCGACCTGATCGATGCGTTCGCCGATGTTTCCGCGAATGTTTCGCTGAATTCCGTGGGGAAAGCGTTGGGTGCAGTATTCTTCGCGGCGCTCGGAGCTGACTCCGATGACGGGGTTGGCGGGCAGGTCGCTGATTTTCCGAGCTTTGGAAAGAATGAGGACATCGCGCGGTTCTTCGCGCCAGGGCAACCAGAACCAGTCAATTCCAGCGGGCATGGGGTCGGGCAGATCTTTGGCGCTGTGGACGGCGAGGTCGATGTTGCCGTTCAGGAGAGCGGTGTCTAGCTCGCGGGTGAAGAAGTCGGCGGGGCTTTCGCGCAGGTCGGTGGTGCGGTCGGTATCCCCCACGGAGGAGATTTGAACCATCTCGAAGGCCACGCCTTCGAGCATCCCTTCAATCCGGTCGAGTGCTGCGCGCGTTTGGGTGAGCGCAAGGCTACTCGGGCGCGTTCCCGCTTTGAAAACTCTGGGTGATCTTTTCATAGAGATCCTGATGGTCGGCGATGACGGCGCGACAACGGGTGAGTATGTCGTTCATGTCGGTGAGTTCGCGGCGATACCAGTATTTGAGGCCGTCGAGGTCGACGACGGTGATGTCGGCCGAGAGCTCGTCGAGTTCGGGGTCGATGTTGCGCGGCATGCCGAGGTCGAGCAGCATGACGGGACGCTCTTGATTGAAGAAGGGGGCGTGGGCGCGGTGCAGCAGGTGGCCGGGGGCTTCGGTTGCGCTGATGATGATGTCGGCATCGGTGATGCGTTCCTTCATGTCGTTGAAGGTGCAGAGGTCGATTTTTCCATTCCACTCCGCAGGGATCTCGGGCTTGTTGACATGGTAGCACCAGATGATTTTTTCCACCTTGGGAAGGCTGTCTTTCACGAGGCCTTGGCCAATCATGCCTGCACCCAGAATCATGACGGTGGAGGAGGTGAGTTCTTTGCCGCTGGCTTCGAGGTATCGCAATGCGAGGTCTTCGATTTCGTAGCCGCGGAATAATGGAGCAACCTGATTCTTGATGTCCTTCGAAACATGCAGTGCGGAGGAGATCCATTCCTGCGTCATATTACCGGCCCAACCGCGCTGCTTGGCGGTTTCGAGCGCTTCTTTGATTTGGGCGGTAATGTGGTTTTCGCCGGGGGTTTGCGAGAGCATGCCGGCGGTGACGAGGCAGAGGTGCTCGAAGGCGGCCTTGCCCGTCTTGAGGTAGTATTTGTCTTCTTTCAGGCTGGTGAAGCCCATGACATGGCGGAGGATTCCGTTTCTTTCGGTCTCGTTGGAAACAACGGCGATGACTTCGACACGGTTGCAGGTGTTGAGGATCATGAATTCGTGGATGCCCCAGAGCTGCATAATCATGAAGCCGCCGCGTTCGAAACGGTGTCCGGTGAGGTGGAAGGGTTCGCGTTCTTCGACGGTGAGGCGGTTGTGGTCGGTGCCGACGATGACGAGGTTGGCGGCGTCCATCATCTTGAGGTGGCGCGCCAGACTGTTCTTAACCATTTTGGATTGGCGGCAGTCGTTTCCGCCGGAGGATACGGAGAGGGTGAGCTGGTTGTGGCGAGTGATGGCGGGGGTGGTGAAGTCGCTCTGCGCCCAGTTGCCATCGACACAGCAGCAGAGAATGTTTTTTTCGCGGCAGGCTTTGAGCACCGTGCGGTTGACGGCGCGGTTGTTGGCGGCGGCATAGACGAGCGTTGCCCCCTCGATATCATGTTCTTCGAAGGGGCGTACGGTATGGGTGACGCGGCCCTGCTCGATCATTTCGCCGACTTCCGCGCAGGTTTCCGGGCTGACGACCGCAACCTCGGCTCCGGCTTCGAGTAAAAGTTCGATCTTGCGTAAAGCAACCCTTCCGCCTCCCACGACCAGGCAGGGCCGTCCAGAGAGGAATAGGTTAATATGGATTCCGTTATACTTGTTTTCGCGTTTGCTCATGGTGCATTTCCATCTGTCCAGAAAGTAGATCCAAACCGTGTTTGTTTGGTTTGGCCAGATTTTTACTTTCCCGTAGAACCGCGAAAGATAGGCGAAGGCGGGTTTAAAGTAAAGATGGGAGAGGTGCGGGAATTGGCGCTCGAAGGGCTTTCTTTTTGGAGGAAGCCCATCTAGAGTCTGCCGAATTGAATATTTTGAATCGTGAAAGAATTATGGCCTTTATCATAAAATACACCGTGGTTTTCCTGATCAGTCTAGTGGCGGCATGGATTTTGATTCCGCTGGTTAAGAAAATTGCACCTGTTCTGGGGTTGGTGGATCAGCCTTCCGAGCGGCGCATTCACAAGATCCCGATCCCTCGGTGCGGAGGGATTGCCGTATTTGCGGCCACACATATTGCCTTGGTGGTCGTGTTCCTGGGCCCATGGAGGCATCTCGCCGGATCGATTCAGATGGGGGAATGGGGCCTGTTGTTTGTCGGCTCGCTGATTCTTCTGTTGGTGGGCTTGCTGGATGACCGCTTCGAAATGCGTGCATGGTTCAAGCTATTTGGCCAGCTTGGAGTGGCTTGGCTGATGTTTGTCGGGGGATTCACGTTTGAGGGCTTTTTGCATATACAACTTCCGTGGATCGTAAACTTTGGGGCCACGTTGTTTTGGTTTGTGCTGCTGATGAACGCTTTCAACCTGATTGACGGTATCGACGGTGCCTGCGCCGGGTTGGGATTGATTGCCAGCGCGGGACTCGCCGGCATGCTCCTCTCGCTCCATCAGCCCTCCGATGCCCTGGTTCTTGTGGCTCTCGCGGGCGCTTGCCTTGGATTCCTACGGTATAATTTTAATCCGGCCTCCATCTTTCTTGGAGATTGCGGGAGCATGTTTATTGGCTTCATCCTTGCCGCGGTGTCGTTGAAGGCGAATGTGAAACAGTCCATGCTGGTGGCTCTACTGGTTCCTCTGCTGGCGGTCGGCGTGCCGGTGTTCGATGTCATCATGGCCGTTTGGCGCCGGATGGCCCGGAAATTGATTTCAATCATCCAGAAAGACAAAGTGGTCACCAAGGTTTTTGGTCCGGACCTTGATCACATCCACCACAAGCTCATGCGGGGAGGAATGACGCAGCGCAAGGCGGCGGTCTCTCTTTATGCGGCGGCGGTGTTTGTGTGCCTCCTGGCTCTAGGGGCGACCGCCATGGCGGATAACCGCACCGCGCTGTTGATGATCGGCATGATTGTTGTGCTTCATGTAGTGGTGCGGCGGTTGGCACAGGTTGAATTGTGGACCACCACACAGGTGGTTCTTCAAGGAGTGCACCGCCCGCACAATATGGTGAGCCTGCTGGTGGCCATCGGCTGGGATCTCAGCTTCCTGATGCTCGCCACCCTGTTTGTCTTTGGGATGGTCTTGTCGTATCCGGTTACCCTGCCTCTCATCGCCATCTGCGTGATGATCCCCTTCGCAACAATCTACTTTTACGGAACCTATAAAACGGTATGGGCCCGTTCGCGCATCTCCCAGTTATTGGTTTTGCTCTTACAGCTGGTTGCCGGCGAAATATTGGCCTTTGTGGCCTTGCTGTGGGTTGCCGACCTGTCGCACATCGAATTGCTTCTTGCCTTATCGCTCCATGTTCTAAGTGTGGCCATCGGGATTGTGGGCGCGCGGGCTTCGCTACGCCTCGTTCGCGACCTCAGCGCATGGCTGCGCTGTTCGGCTGGCTCGGACTTCGACTCAATCGCATTGATCCTCGGGGCGGGAGAAAACGCCATTCTTTATCTTCGGCAGGCCTCGTTTGAGGATCAACAAAAGGCGTTGCGAAAGATCGTCGGCTTGATCGACGACAACCCCTCGCTGTATCACAAGACGGTCTATGGCTATCCGGTGCTCGGGAATTTTTCCCAGCTCGAAACCATCATCCAGAATCATAAAGTCAATGAGGTGATCTTCACCCATCATTACAGCGAAGAACTTCGGGATGGGGTCTTTGCCCTGAAGGAAAAGCACAACCTATTGATCCGAGAATTTATTTTTTCCCTCCGGGATCTGGATGAAAAAGGCCTTTGCCAAGGGATCGTGAAACCCTACTCCGTTCGCGAGCTCGCGCAGGAAGAAGGCGGGGAAAGGTCGTCCACCAACCCCGATCCTCGATAAACCAAACGATCCGGGCGAAGCCCCGTCAAAGTCCAATAACGATAAACGGTGAATGCAATGAACGAAAACTATCCCTTCGGTGAAATAGAGCAAAAATGGCAAAACTTCTGGGACGACAACGGCGTCTTCAATACCGACCTTGCGACGGCGGAGAATCCATACTATTGCCTCATGATGTTCCCATACCCCTCCGGCAAGCTCCACGTCGGCCACGGGCGCAACTACATCATTGGCGATGCCGTCGCCCGCTACAAAAAGATGCAGGGCTTCGATGTGCTCACCCCCATGGGCTGGGACTCCTTCGGGCTGCCCGCCGAAAACGCCGCCATCAAAACCGGTACGCCGCCCGCCGAATACACCGCCGCCAACATTGTCACGATGAAGGAACAGCTCCGCGCCTGGGGCTGCATGTATGACTGGGACAAGGAAGTCACCTCCTGCATGCCCGACTACTACAAATGGACGCAGT
>JAOZKS010000135.1 GCA_029935255.1 Pontiella sp. | reverse complement strand
CGGCGGGGGGGGGGGGCGACCGATACAGGAAAAAAGGCCTGCAAGCCGGACAAACCATCCCAGACCTGACGGTGCATGAAGCCAAACCCGAACGAAACCTCCGTGATCTCGAATATGCCGTGGCCGACGGCGAATCGCTCTCAATTACTCCTGCATGATGTCCCACTTGGGGCGTGCCCAGCTGGCCTTGAACGAGGCGGCATCGCGCTCGACAATGGTGTCGTTTTTTTCCACGGCATCGAGAAAGAGGACAAAGGAAAACGGCGCGGTTTCGTCGCCCATATTTTCGATAACCTGTTCAACCATGCGGTTGGGAGGAAGTAACAACCGCCCGCGTACGATTTCAGGATCGAAGGGTAATTTCCCGCTGGATTTGAACGCCTTGTAGACAAGCTCGGAGCAGACGAGTTCGTTGTCGGTGGCGAAATCAAAGTTGAGGTCGTAGGGTTTCCCGTAATGCGAAAAGGCGGCGAGTAGTGCTTTGAATTTTCCGGCCTTGGAAAGGTTGGGTCGAACAGCGGCGAGGTAGTCGCATTTGGCACTGGTTTCCAAGGATTGGAAAACAACACCGGGGCGGATGGCTTCGATGACGCGAACGGGATAGTTGTCCGCATCCGTTTTTTCCAACGCCGCGAAGACTTCGGGATAGAGGGCCTTGATAATTTCCATGGGCGCGAAACCGAGGTCGGAGAAATAGGCATCGAGCTCTGCGGGGGTTCCGACGTAGAGCGCGGTGTGGGGCCAGAAGCCGGGGATGCCGATGTTGGTCATGTGCCAGTTTCGGCGCTGCACGAGGATGTCGCCGGGCTCCAGCCGACCGAGGGTTTCGGCAAGAATTTCGGGGGTGATGAGATAGTCGCGGCGTACGGTGCGCAAGTGGCTCATTTGCACAGCTACGTTTTTCTGGACGGGATACATGGCTTCGAAGGCGGCGCGTTCGAGAATATCGAGCGGATTTTCGATGAAGATGTCGGGGTGCTTTCCGAGCTGTTCGTAAAAGGCTTTCCGACGAGTTTCAAACCCGGCCACAAGTTCAGGATCGAGGGTGATGTCTTTTTTAACGAGTTCGTAGTATGCCCCACCCGCATTCATGCGCAGCATGACGTTGGGATTGGTGAGGCGGTGTTTCATGGTGAAGAAGCTATTCGCAGGAACGCCCTCCCCTTCTTCGTTGAGCAACGTTTCCACGAACTCGTTATCGCCAACAAGGTCGAAGAGTTGGAAGCAGGCGTTGTACTGGGCCATGTAGGCGGAGTAGGCCATGAGGAAGGCATCGGAGTGCAGTCCGGGTTCGGCGACATAATCAATCTGGTAGAAGCCTCGGTATTTACCTTTAAGCAGGTCGAACTCGTGGAAGGCCATCACACCATCGCGCCACTGTTCCCGCAGGGTCGCGCGTTCCTCCGTTGAAAGCGAGACGACTTTGCGATGGAGCAGGCCGTTTGCCCGAAAGGTATCCACGATATCGTCAGCGGTTTTGCACAGCATACGGTAGTTGCCGAGATCCACCTCGATTTCATTGCGAACTTCCGCGGGCGAAAGATCCGCCAGCGGGCTTTTTTCGATGGGGAACAGAACCCCGGTCACGTAGAAGGCCACCAGTAAAACTCCCGCCACCAACATATGCGGAAGGAAGGGCCTCGTCTTTTTCTTAATGATCTCTTTCTGCACATGCAGCAGGCGGCGGTTGATACGGTACGAAACCACGAGCGGAATCCACCCGAGCGCTAGCAGGGCGAATGCAACCCATCGGTGGTACGGATAGCCGAGGCGCATCCCGAGCACAACAATCGTGACGAGGATCAACAGAAGGGTAATCAGCAGGAGACGTTTATTTTTCAGCATTGCGTTTGTTCTCCATATCGACTTTCCAAAGCATTTTCTGGGTTTGGTAGACGGTGACAAACAAGCTGAAAGCGGCTCCCGTCAAGACCATCGGAAGAACGCGCGCAATTTCAAATTGGTCGGCGAAGATAATGATAAGCGTATTGGCGATGATGAAGATCAACCGCACCTCGGTGGGGCCAATGCCCATGTAAGCGATCTTGAAGGCTCCGGTGGCCGCGAACGACAGAAACGAATTGACCATGAAGGCTCCAAAGAGCGCGAGGATGTAGAAGAGCATGTATTTGTTGTGATCCTCCACCATCAGGCCGTAGCCAATGAGGATGGAACAGAGAAATAGGTAATCGAGAAAGTGGTCCATGTAGTAGCCCCACTTGATCAGACCCGTATTGCGGCGACGGCCGATCTCGCCGTCGAGCAGGTCGGTAATGTATTGCCCGAAGATTGAAAACGAAACGACCCAAAGGAAATGGATATTGTGACGTGCAAGGAAGCTAAACAAGATAATCAGCGCGCACCACAGCACCGTCGTCATCGTGAGATGATAGGTCTCCACATTTGCCGGCACCTTGGGCACCAGCCAGTTTTTCAATCGGTTCTCGGCCTTGGCCAGCAACCAGGTTCCCTCTTTCTTATCGCCATGAAATGCCACTTCATACCCCCTTGTTTTACCCAAGATCAGACCTCCCGAAACCCTGATATTGGAATTTGTGACGCGACATTAAATCATAGCCCATCCCGGGGATAGAAATTTATTCAATGAAGTGTTTACAACATCGGTTCAAGCGGGTATCTGTACCCCGCACATTAGAAAAACAGGTGCCCAAAAATCAGGGAGAAATAAAAAATGGCTACAAAGAAAAAGACCGCAACAAAGAAAGCGCCGGCAAAGAAAAAAACCGTAGCGAAAAAAGCGCCGGCAAAAAAGGCCGTGGCCAAGAAAGCCCCCGCCAAAAAAGCGGCAGCAAAGAAAGCTCCGGCGAAAAAGTCGATTGCCAAAAAGACTCCGGCGAAAAAGAAAGCCGCAGCAAAGAAAACCAAGAAGGTGAAGTACACGCCCGAACAGGTCTACAGCATGATCGAGCAGGCCGCCTATTTTGCCGCAGTGAACGATGGCTTCCAAAAAGATCCCGCCGCGTATTGGATGCAGGCCGAAGGCGAAATCAATACCATGATCAACGGCTAATCTCCGTTGAGTTCATGACACGAAAAAGGCCGTCCATCCGGGCGGCCCTTTTTAGTATCATGGCTTGTTCTCAAAGAACGCCTGCCTCAACCAGATCCCCGGCCAGCGACAGCTCGACGACCGAAACAATCTTCACATTCTGAAAGGTGCCGATCAGCTCTTCCGGTGCTTTGAGAATACGAACGGGAAGTTTCCCCTCGGTTCGGGCGGCGAGCGCCCCTTCGATTCGCTTGTCGGCGCGCTCGACGAGCACGCGATAGGTTTTGCCAACCATTTTCTGGTTGTGCGCCAACGAACCGCGCTTGAGGACTTCGGTGAGCTTAACCAGGCGTTCGCTTTTCACCTTGGCGGGGACATCGTCTTCCCAACGGGCGGCACGGGCACCGACGCGCGGCGAATAGCGGGCAATGTAGGCCATGTTGAAACCGACCTCTTCCATTAACTGCGCGGACTGCTCCAGCTGTTCGTCTGTCTCGCCGCTGAAACCGACAATGATATCCGTGAAAAGCGTGGCGGTTGGAAGCAGCTCGCGGATATCGGCCACGATCTGTTTGTAGGCTTCGACGCTATGATTGCGGTTCATGCGCAGAAGCATTTTTTCGTCGCCGCTCTGAACGGGCAGATGGATCTGCTTGGCGAGGCAGTCGTATTGTGAAATGGCTTCGATCACATCGCGCGTCATATCCCGCGGATGCGGCGAAGTGAAGTAAACCCAGAACTCCTTGCCGCTCCGCTTGCCCAGCTCGCCTACTTCCTTTAACAATTCAGCAAAGGAGGGCTCTTCCCCGGGCTTGTCCAGTCCGTAGGAATTAACATTCTGCCCGAGCAACGTAATCGACTTTACATCCCGCTCAATCAGCGTGCCGACTTCGGCCAGGATGTCGCCGCTGGCGCGCGAAACCTCACGGCCGCGGGTGTATGGAACGGCGCAGAAAGAACAAAACTTGTCGCACCCGTTCTGGATCGGCACGTAGGCCTCGAAGCGGGAGCTGTAGGTCGGCTTGACCTGCCAGAAATCGGTGCGCTCATCTTCGCGTTCAAGATCGTTGAGCGTGTTTTGAACAGAAAATGCGGTGGCCACGCCGCATTGCTGAACCATCGTTGGAAGATCCGGCAACTCGTTCATACGAAAGAGAAGATCAAACAACTTGAGAAACTTGACTTCATCGGAGGGGAGGATACAGCCCGACACAAACGTGATCAACGGGCGTTCGTTTTTCCATTGGTTCCACTTCTCGATCTTGCTGTAGACTTTGTCGATGGCCTTCTGCCGCACCGAGCAGGCCACAACGCCGATCAGGTCGGCCTCCTGTTCCACATCGGTCAGGATATAGCCCATGCCTTCGATCACACTGCGGATCCGCTCGGAATCCGACTGGTTCATCTGGCAGCCCAAGGTAACGATGCAGCATTTCATCTTAGAAATAAACTTCGGTATGGATTTGGGCCGTCGGGAGTCCTTTTTCCTGAAGGAGGTCGAAGGCTTCGTAGATCATATCGCAATTTCCGCACAGGAAGGCTTCGGTCTGCGGGTCGATTTCGAGCGTCCGGAGATGATCCGTCACTCGGCCCTTAAATGCCCCGCCCGCCTCGCGGGAAACACAGTGGAAATATCGTTCACCATAGTGTTCTGCGTCGTAGGATTCCGAAGCATAGCTCGTTCCGTGCACCAAGTTAAAAGCCAGTTCCGGGAAGGATTCGACATAGCAGTGGAATGGCGAAATTCCCGTACCTGTTGAAACAAGCAGCAAGGGTTTGTCGAGAACCTCCTCCAGCAGCTTGAAGTGACCATATGGACCGCCCACGTTCACCGAGTCGCCAACCTTGAGGTCGCACAGCTGCTTCGAAACCAAGCCATCCTCAACGCGGCGGATGAGGACTTCCAGATAATCCGCCTCGAAGCCCGAATAGACTGAATAGTCGCGAATCTCGGGATCGCCCTCTACGCCGACGCGGATATATTGCCCCGGCACAAACTTCAACCCTTGACGCTCAAACCGAACCACCGCCGTCGAGTCGGTCAGCCAGCGCACATCGAGCACCGCGCAGGTCTTCCTCTTTTTCTTCAAAACAATTGCCATAATCGCTCGCCCATCCTTTTTGCATGTAAAGCAAACCGCACCGAAGCAGGACGGTTTCACCAAAAGGGCGGTTTTATAGATTCCAGCCCTTCGAAAGTCAAACCAACTCGGCCCACAAAGCATGGAAAGAAAAAAACGCCCCATTCGGAGCATTTTCAAAAGCCATTAGAATTTAAGGTCAGCTTGCTTGAGGCGCGTGGAAAGCTCACTCAGCACGCGCTCGTCATCTGCATCGCCGTCCGACTCGAACACCGCGCCGAAACGAACAAACGGCCCGGTGTTGTCCCACGGGACGGTCGAAATCCCCTGATTCTCGATCAGGTAGAGCGAGGCCTCCTCCGCATTCGCAAACGTGATGTCCCCCGCCCCTTTCGGTGCCTTGGTGTAGAGGAAGAACGTGCCGCCCGGCATTTGAGCATCGAACCCGACTTCGCGGAGCACTTCCACCATACGGCGCAACCGCTTTTCGTAGTGAACGCGAATGCCTTCCGCCAGACTTTCGTCGGCAATGCCTGCACAGGCCGCTTTTTGAATGGCCTTGAACTGGCCGCTGTCGCAGTTGTCCTTAATATTGGCCAGCGCATCCACGGCCCAGCTTGCCCCACAGAAAAAAGCAATGCGCCAACCCGTCATGTTGTACGCCTTGCTCATAGAATGCAGTTCAAGACAACATTCCTTCGCACCGGGGCGCTGGAGAATGGAAGTCCGCTTGCCGTCATAGACCAGAGTGGCATAGGGCGCATCCTGCACAATCAGGATATTGTGCTTCTTCGCAAAGGCAATCAGCTCGTCGTAGAATTCATCCGTCGCAACGGCACCCGTCGGGTTGTTGGGATAGTTAATGTAGAAAAGCTTGCAGCGGTCGGCCAGAGCGGGATCAATCCTTCCAAGGTCTGGAAGAAAAGCATTTTCCTCCAGCAGCGGAATATCCACCACCTCGCCGCCGAGATATTTCGAGTGCGTTGCCATCACCGGATAGCCCGGTACGGTTTGGAACACCACATCACCCGGATTCACAAACGCCAGCGGCAGCATGGCCAGCGCAGGCTTGGTTCCAATGCTGTGGTTGATTTCGGTCGCCACATCCAGCTCCACGCCAAAGAAATTCTTCATATAGGCCGCGGCCGCTTCCTTAAACTCGACCACGCCATTGTCGGCATAGCCTCGGTTTTCGGACAGGTCGACCTCCCGTTTCAGCGCTTCACGAATCGGCGCCGGTGCCATTTGATCAGGCTCGCCCACGCCAAAATCGAGAATCTCCAGATCAGGATGCAGCTCGCGCGCTTTGGTTTTCGCCCTCTTAATTTTTTCAAACTTATAGATTTCGGTCGATTTACCGAACTCGGTTCCGCCAATGCGCTCGGCGAAGAGTTGTTCATGGTTCATAGTGAATTATCTCCTTATTTAAATTTATCTTTTACAGGCAGGATCAATTTGTCCAACGCCTGGCCCACTTCATCGGGATTAAATTTTTGAAGCTCAACCGTCTGCGAGCTATTCACGTAGACCCCGTTTTCAATATCCGGATTTTCTCGATACAAGCCAATCACCAGCTTTTCGCCCACGATATCGACCGCAAAATAGACCAAATCCACCACCAACCCCGCCCGCGACAAAGCTTCCTTGGAGTAGACAAACTGCAGATTCCGCACGTATTCTCCACGAATCGTAAACTGATCTTCCGTACGCCGATGCTTGAATCCGCGCTTATTCATGGCGGCCTTAATAATCCCTCCGCTCGTCAACATAGAACACTCCTCTTTCCAATGAATTGGACCTTTTCAGCAAAACACCCAATCATTGGAAAACCGCCCCATGAGTCAAGGCAATTCAAGAATCGGATTTAAATATCAAGATGAGCGGCTTTGGCTCCGTGGTGCTCAATTTTTTTCTCCCACTTTTCCCCAAGAAAATAAAAAAGCCGCCCGCGAACGAATCGGGGCGGCTTTCAAATTCAAGGGTTTACCCTATCTTACGGAGCGGGAGTGGCGATCACCTCGTAGAAGACTGCGGCCCCCGTTGCCGGCACGTTGACGG
>JAOZKS010000482.1 GCA_029935255.1 Pontiella sp. | reverse complement strand
GGGTAGCTTTCCATTGTGCGGGAGTGTAGTTCTTGGCGGTGCGGTTGGTCATGTGCGGCAGGCGGGGCAGGATGTCGCGAAGATATTCTTCGGGGTTGAGACCGAGCTTGCGGCAGGTTTCGAGCAACGTGTAGTGGATGGCGCTGGTGCGCCCAGCTTCGGCGCTGCCGAAGAAGAGCCAGTTCTTTTTCCCGATGGCGGTGGGACGAATGGCATTTTCAACAAGGTTGTTGTCGATTTCCACTTGGGCATGTTCGGTGTAGACGAGCAGTTTGTTCCAGAGGCGGAGCGTGTAGTCGATGGCTTTGCCGGTCTGGCTTTTGGGGAGGTGGCTGGATTGTTCGGCCTGGAGCTGGAGCCCGATGCGCTGGAGGATGGGAATGCTCTTTTCCTGACGGACGGCGCGGCGGTCGAGCTCGGGCGTTTTACGCAGGTTGGCCTCTATTTTGTAGAGCCCCTGGATTTCAAGGAGCATCTGCGCGGCGAACGGGCTTTCATGGCGGGCGTCGTTGAATTTGCGGCGCGCGTGTGCCCAGCAGGCGGCGTATTGGATCTGCGCTTCGGGGTGCCGTTTCTTGTAGGCTCCATAGGCGGAGTAGCCATCGCTCTGCACGATGCCTTCGAACCCTTTGAGGGTTTGGTCGAGGCATTCGCTCGCGCGTCCGGTGTGCCATTCGAAGAAGACGGCTTTGCCGGGAGCGTGGTACGGCCATAGATAGCCTTGTCCGCATTTTCCGCTTCCGGGGTTTTGGTAGCGCACGGGGGTCTCGTCGATCTGAAGATAGTGTTCGGCGCGGATTTCTTCACGCATGGCTTCGTAGATCATGGCGAGCATTTGCGCGAGGCGGAACATCCAGTCGGCCAGGGTCTGTCGGCTGATCTCGACGCCGTGGCGCGTCTTGTTGATTTGCGACTGGCGATAGAGCGGGAGGTGGTCTGCGTATTTGGCGAGCATGATGCTCGCGAGTAGCCCAGCAGAGGCATAGGAGTTATCGATGATCCGCTTCGGTGCAGGGGCAACTATCGGCGGGAGTGCGCGATCCGCTTTACGCACATACTTCGGGCGGATGGTGCGGCGCTTGAAGAACTTCGTCGGTACGACGTCGAGCTCCTCGGTCACTTCTTCGCCGATGCGCTTGAACGCCTCGGGATCGGCCAGCACCTCTTCGGGTTCGATGACCACTTCCTCGACGGGCAGGTCTTCGGGAATGCGTTCGGATAGCGGCTTATGCTTACGTTTTTTCCGAGGAACGGAAACTTCTTCCACCTCGGCTTCGGCTGCGGGCGTTTCCGGTTCAACCGAATCCACACCGAACTCCAGCGCGAGTTGATCCGGCGATATTTTCTCCGAACTCCTGCCAAAGAGCTTGCCCAACACGGCTTGGAGCTTCAATTTTAGAAAGCGGTTTTCAACCTTGAGCTGCGTGAGTTCCGCCGCCATCGAATTGAAGTTTTCCGCCGTTAAATCCATGCCGCACATTATAACAAACCGCGCGAAAAAGACTGGCCAAAACTTGATCTAAAATGCCGGAAAATCAGCGTTGATACCAAGGCCGCATCTGCGCCCCGCGTAAATCCACCCCGTCCAGCAACAAACCCAACGCCTCCGGTTGGAGTGTCATCTTTTCCCTTTCCAACCCCTTCGGCCAACTGAAGGTTCCCTGTTCCAGCCGCTTCACCGAAACCCAGCATCCGGTTCCATCAAAACACAACACCTTGATTCGCGTCCGCGTGCGATTGGAAAATATAAACAGAGCCCCATTTTCAGGAACCTCCCCGAGCTCGCTACGCGCAATCGTGTATAGGCCGTTAAAACTCTTTCGTAAATCTACCGGCTCGACCGCCAGCACCACCTTCAAATTTCGGTTCATGTGAAACATCATCGACTCCTTGGTTAATTGAAGTCAGCGATTTTATCTCACTCTGAAATTTTGGCTAGGGGGTCGAATCTCGGTCGCTTACCTTTCCTTTTCTCTCGCTGAAAAAACTCCATCGAGTTTGCCCCGGCAAAAAAAAACCGCCGGAGTTATGAAGTTAACTCCGGCGGTTCTATTCAAAACATTATACCATGTTTCTTGGTTGTTATCTTATAGACTTCGGGATGA
>JAOZKS010000481.1 GCA_029935255.1 Pontiella sp. | reverse complement strand
GGCAAGGTCGACCACGAAGAGATGTACCGCGTCTTCAACATGGGTATCGGCTACGTCATCATGGTCGCAAAGAAGGATGCTGAAAAGACCCTCAAAATCCTCAAGGCCGAAAAACAACGCGCCATCATCGTCGGTGAAGTCGTTTCCGGCTCCGGGAAGTCTGTGCTGATCAACTAGCGTAGACGATGCTTCCAGCTTCGTTCAGGAAGAGCACAGAATATTTTAATCCCTTGCAGCGGCGAGTCTAAAGAACAGGCCCTCCCTAATGGAGCAAGATGCTCCATCTACGATCAATCCACCAGTACGTGACGGATGTTGTGACCGAGGTGGCAGGTGATTTCATAGGGAATGGTTCCCGCCAAGCGAGCGAGGTTTTCAACGCTGTTTGGAGCGGCGGGGTTGGATGAAATAATTTCCACCTTATCGCCCACCTTTGCATCGGGAATATCCGTAACATCCACCGTCATTTGATCCATCGAAACGCGACCGCAAACGGGAGCATCCTTACCGTTGATCCGCACAAGGGCTTGGTTGGAAAGATTCCGAAAGTACCCATCGCCATAGCCAATCGGAACGATGCCAACGCGGCTGTCGCGAGTGTATTCATGCGTCAGGCCATAGCCACTGCGGCTCCCCTTCGACAAATGTTTCACGGCAATGAGCTGAGCCGACACCTCCATGCAGGGTTTCAGGTCCAGCCCATGAGCCAATCCTTCCGACGGATGGTATCCATAGAGGGCGATGCCCAGTCGAACCATATCGAAATGGGCTTCTGGAAGATCGATCACCGCGGCTGAATTGGCTGCATGAACCACTAGATCCCCTGCTTTTGGAATAATTGATCTGAATTGTTCGAGTTGATAAAGGGTTGTTGTTTTATCCGCTTCATCCGCCGTGGCAAAGTGGGTATAGATTCCTGTCAGCTCCACATCCGCAAGTTCATGGATGGCATCGATTAGATCTACTGCCTGCCCGACGGGTACGCCTAATCGGCCCATCCCTGTATCCACCTTCAAATGAACCCGAGCCGCTGCCCCCACCCGTTCTGCCGCCGCACGAATCGAGGCGAGGGCCGTATTCGACATAACGGTCTGGGTGATGGATTGCCGCACCAGATCATCCTGCACTTCCAGTTCGTCGAAGTAGGCGGAGAGCAGGCAGAGAATAAAGCCCTTGTATCCGCGGCGGCGCAACGCCAGCGCTTCGTGCGGGGAAGCCACAGCAAATCCATCCACCAAGCCGGCGAGCACGGAATAGAGCACATCCATACCATGGCCATAACAATCGTCTTTCACCACTGGACACAGCTTTGTGCCCGGGGCAATCCGCTCCCGTACGAGCGCGATATTATGCCGAACCGCTGAAGCCGAAATCGATGCTGTGAGATAGTTCTTCATTTTAATGCAGACCTTCGTCTACGAAAAACTAAACGCTTGGAAACTGTGAATTATGCGTGGTTTCAAACGTTGAAATATCCGCCTCGTATTGGAGGGTTTCGGAAATATCGTCCATCCCCAGCAACAGCTTTTCCTTTACCGCAGGGTCAATCTCAAAAGAAAACTCAGCCCCCCCCATGTTCACCACCTGTCCTTCAAGATTCACGGTGGCTTCGAGCGGTGCATCAGCGGCGGCCATTTCGAAAAGTTGGTCAACCTGTTCGCTGGAGAGCTGTATCGTCAGCACACCATTCTTCGAACAGTTGTTACGAAAAATGTCGGCAAAGCCGGGAACCTCTCCCTCGGTCGGTGCAATCACGACCTTGAAGCCCTGCTGCGCAACCGCCCATACGGCATGCTCCCGACTGGAACCGCAACCAAAATTGGTGCGACCAATCAAAACCGAGGCTCCCTGCGTCTTGGGCTGGTTCAGGATAAACTCCGGATTATCGGTTCCATCGGCCTTGTAGCGCCAGTCCGAAAAAAGTGCATGGCCAAAGCCCGTGCGTTTAATCGACTTGAGGTATTCCTTCGGAATCAATGCGTCGGTGTCGATGTTCGCGCGATCCACCGCGCAGACCGTTCCTGTAAATGTCTTGAATTTTTTCATTAGCCCAACTCCCTTACGTCTACAAATTTCCCGGCAATCGCCGCGGCGGCGGCCATGGCG
>JAOZKS010000480.1 GCA_029935255.1 Pontiella sp. | reverse complement strand
CGAATAGGTAGGCCGCCCTCCGCGTTTTCCCGTGGCGCGGGCTTGCCGATGGTTTCCCGACGAAGGCTACATCGACGGCGCAGGGCCGTCCCTGTTTATCTTTTGAGATGGAGTAGGAGACCTGCTGATTGACCAGTGGCCGACCGCGCCTTTTCCTGAAAGCTTTTATGTGAACAAAGATCCGATCATTGCCCGCCACGGGGGTGATGAACCCAAAGCCTTTTTTATCGTTCCAAGATGTGATCGACCCCTGAAGTTCTAATCTCATGATCTCTTTATACTACCTGTTTATGTGATATGGAATCGAGATTCCATGAATCGAAAGGGTCGGCGAAAGGGGCCGGTCCTGAATGGCACTAAGGAGTCTAGAATTATTAACATGAACATAAAGAGCGGTTCTTTGCGAGACTCAGCGTTCTCCGCGACTTTGCGTTAAATGTGCAGGTTATTTCTGCAAGCCTCCTACGCCAGGGGTCACCCATTAGAGGTTCCGGTCAAACACAAAATACTCTTCCATGGCCGTTTTTCAACGGCCTGCTGATTTTTCTTTTTGCTTGATCGGTTCTACGTTGTCTTCCATCGCTGAACGTTCGCTGCCTTCAGAGTCTTCATCGCAAGGTTGTTCAGTCACCCATCTGGATCTCGGATGCCGGCGGCGGAGGCAACCGCCCCCGCGTTGTGCCGCATCCCCATTCCGCTATTGCGGAACCAGAAAATCTTCTGTACCCGTCAACCGCCCATTCAGTCAAAATGGTTTCCCTTGGCTCCCGCCAAGCGCATGCGCCTGGCGGGGGCGTCCCGCGTCTGCGGGGCGGGTTTCCAGACCCTTGGGGGCTGGCGACGGGGCAACCCCGTTTCAATCGATGGAGTTGGGACGCCGCCGGATTCCAATCAGTCCGATGGTTTTGCCAGACCCCTTTCTGGTTCCCGGCGGCGGCCCGTTTATCCAAACATCAGTTTTTCATCAAAGTCCTCTCCGTTCATGACATGCCACATCGCCTTGGCCAACTTGCAGGCCAGCGCCTTCTTGGCCTTGGGCACGCCGCTCTTTGCCTTTTTGCGCTCGTACCAGGCGTGGATGCGCGGGTTGAAGCGCGCCGCGAAGGTCGCCGCTTCGATGAACGCCCACGCAAGATAGCGGTTTCCATTTTTCGAGTTGTTCTTGCCCTTCTTCTTTCCGTTCGAACTGCATTCGCTCTTCACGGCCCGGCAGTAGGAGGCATAGTCGCCTGCGCTTTTGAAGCGTTTGAAGTCGCCGCTTTCAAGCGCAATGAGCATGCCCAGCGCAACCCCGATTCCCGGCACCTGCTGCGCGCGACGATATTGTTCCGTCGGCTTGACGAAGGCGAGCACCTGCTTTTCGACCTTGGCCGCCAGACGATCCGACTCGCGGATGGCATCAAGCAAGGTTTCAAGCTGGAGCTGGACGAATCCGTCGAGCCCGGTCGCCTGGATGTCCTCCAGCGTCCACTTCTCCATCTTGCGCGCGCCCGGCGCGTCCAGTCCGTAGCGTTCGAGCAGGCCGCCAAAGCTTAGCAGCACCTGCGTTCTTCGCCGGACAAACAGCTGCCTTCTGCGCAGGGCATCACGAACGGGGCGCGTCTCTTTCGGATAGATGTAGCATTCAGGGAAGATCCCCAGCCGCAGCTGCTCGGCCAGCCAGCCAGCGTCCGTCAGGTCGTTGGTGATCTTGATGCCCTTGTACTGCTCCATCTTCGCCGGATTGCCCAGCTTTACGTTTCGCCCTTGCTCGCGCAATCCGTCGACCAACCAGTACCAGTTGAAGGTCGACTCAACGCCGAGCACCACGATCCGCTTCCAGTACGGATCCAGCGCGGCGTTCACGGCCGCGAGGGTTGTTTTCACGCGCTTGTGAAAAACGTCGTTTCCCTCCGGGTCGCATAGCGAAAGGAAAACATTGTTTCCGTGCAGGTCGGCACCTGCGTATAATGCATCTGCTTTGGTCGTTTGCATGACTGCTCCTTTGGTTGTGGTTATCCCTTGGAGTATTCTGCGCTCGACCAAAGCTTATTTCAAAGAACCTCTTTATGGTTATCAGTCCTCGGATTTAAGTATTATCTTGTATTCCGCCAGCTTCCCTTCATTTGAT
>JAOZKS010000134.1 GCA_029935255.1 Pontiella sp. | reverse complement strand
TCGAGGCGGTTGTTGTGGGTTTCCACCTGGGCCAGCAGGAAGAATAGAACGGGAACGTCTGTAATTTCCTGCGTAACATGTTCAAGCACCTCGGCGGCTTTTTCCCAGCGGCCCAGTTTAGTGAGGTAGAGCGCAAAGCTATGTTGGGTGTCGATATCCAGTGGGCGTAGGTCGATGTATTTTTCAAAGGCATCGATCGCTTCATCCTCTCGTTTCTGCTCCTTATAAAGGAGCGCCAGATTCTTCTGAGGTTCCGCATAGGCCGGTTTCATTTCAATGGCCTGTTTCAAATAACTTTCCGCGCGGTCGTAGACTTCGGCATTCAGGCAGGCCGCTCCAAGATTGTTGAGTACGTCGGGAGTTAAGTCAGCTTCGGGCGCATCTTGCAGCAAAACGAGTGCTTTCTCGAAATCCTTCAGCTTAAAATAAAGCATGCCTAGCGGGACCTTAACGCCTTCGATATCAGGCAGGATTTCAAGGACATTTGCATAGTATTCCGAGGCTTCGACGTTTTCGCCAATGCCCGCGGCCTGTTCGGCAAGAATCAGGTTAAATGCCGCCTTTTTGACCCAGTCGGTACTGAAAGGCCGATCACCTTTCCCGTTCCACTTCGGACTACCGTAGTCGCTCGAAAAATCCAGAACCCACTGCGATTCGGATGCCAGCGAATAGCGCGGGATGTATTCCTGCGTGATGGGGGTGGGTGAGGGGGGCATGGACTGAATTTGCATGTATTCGTGCACCACGATCCAGACCAGCGAAACGGAAAGAACGAGTACGACCATCCCTAGGACAAAGCTGGTGAATTGGTGGCGGCGGATTTCGCGCTTGCGTTCTTCCATGATTTCGCTGGAAACCTGAGGGGTATAGTCATCCTGAGTGGTTCGGTCGGATGCGTATATGTCTTGAAGATGCTGGCGTTTTCCTGAGTCCATGTATTCGAATTCCCGTGGTTAGGCGTAAAGGCGAGGATTTTCCATAAAGGCACTTTAAATGCAATCCTAATTATAGGGGAGCTTTGTTTTCGATAGCGGGGAAGTTTTCTGCAAATTTCCGTCTAATCCTTGGGACGGAAGTGCTATAAAAATAGGCTTTTAAGCGAAATTAGAAGTCATGGGTTTCCACGGGTTGGAGCCGTATAACGAAGGATTCGGTATGTCGAGTACGATTGGAACGCTTTTCAAGGTATCCACCTATGGAGAATCGCACGGGAAAGCCGTTGGCGCAATTGTGGATGGGTGCCCTGCCAATATATCATTGAGCGAGGCCGATATCCAACCGCAGCTCACTCGGCGGCGTCCGGGGCAGAGCGATATGACCACCCCGCGTGATGAGGCGGATCTCGTTACGATCCTTTCTGGCGTTGAAAATGGAAAGACCCTTGGAACGCCCATCGGGCTGATGGTCAATAACCGTGATCAGCGCCCAGGCGACTATCAGGAAATGAGCAACGTGCCTCGCCCGTCGCACGCCGATTTTACCTACCAAATGAAGTATGGCAACCGCGCCGCCAGCGGGGGCGGACGTTCCAGCGCCCGCGAAACGATTGGCCGCGTGGCCGCCGGAGCCATTGCCGAAAAGATCCTGTTCGAGCGGTTCGGAACAAAAATTATTTCATGGGTGAGCTCCATCGGAAATATCGATGCCCGCAACATGACGTTGGAAAATCTGACCCGCGAGCAAGTTGACGCCAACATTATTCGTTGTCCTGACGAGGGCGCCGCCGCTAAAATGATCGAACTCGTCGCTTCCACGCGCGACCGTAAAGATTCCGTTGGAGGTATTCTGACCTGTGTCGCCCAAAACATTCCGATTGGTCTTGGTGAACCGGTCTTCGATAAATTCGAAGCCAAGCTCGCTCAGGCCATGCTCTCCATTCCAGCAATGAAAGGGTTTGAAATTGGTTCAGGCTTTTCCGGTGCAGGCATGTTTGGCTCCCAGCACAACGATCCATTCGTACAGAAAGAGGGCCGCCTCGGAACCACGACCAACTACAGTGGCGGTGTGCAAGGCGGAATTACTAATGGCGAACCCGTTGTTTTTCGTTTGGCCTTCAAGCCGCCCGCCACGATTGGGTTGGCGCAGGAAACCGCCACGTTCGAGGGCGACACTGCTGTATTAGAGGCCAAAGGCCGCCACGATCCGTGTGTGGTTCCACGCGCTATTCCGATTATCGAAGCCATGACGGCGTTGGTCCTGATGGACTTCGTCCTGCGCCAAAGTTATCGTAATTTCTAATGCACCGCTCTTTCCATGTGATGACCAAGCCGATCGGGCCGCTGTGCAACCTCGATTGCAAATATTGTTTTTACCTCGAGAAGGAAGCGCTCTTCCCGTCGGATGAAAACTTTAAAATGAACGACGAGGTGCTCGAAACCTATGTCCGAAAATATATTCAGAGCCAGAACACGCCCGAGATCCAGTTTGCATGGCAGGGCGGTGAACCGACGCTGATGGGGCTCGATTTTTTCCGCAAGGTGACGGCGCTCCAACGACAGTACGCAAATGGCCGACCTGTGCATAATGCATTCCAGACCAATGGAACCAACCTTGATGACGAATGGTGCGAGTTTTTTGCCCGCGAAAAGTTCCTGATCGGGCTGAGTTTGGATGGGCCGAAACACATTCACAATCGCTATCGGGTGGATAAGGGCGGGGCGGGGTCGCACGAGCGGGTGATGAATGCGCTACGGACCCTCAAAAAGTGGCGGGTGGAGTTCAACACGCTCACCTGCGTTACGCGCCAGAGCCCGGACGAGGCGGTGGAGATCTACGATTTTCTGAAACAGCAGGGTGTGCAGTTCATGCAGTTCATTCCCATCGTTGAACGGATCGATGGCCTCGAAGGTTCTGCGGTGACATCTTGGTCGGTTTCTTCGGAAGGGTTTGGCGATTTCCTAAATGCGATTTTCGACGAGTGGATCAAGGCTGATATCGGTCGGATCTTTGTGAATATTTTCGATGTCATGCTGAGTGCATGGAGCGGAATGGAACCCGGCTTGTGCACCTTTGCGCGGCGCTGCGGCCAGGCAGTGGCCATGGAGCACGATGGCGGTGTCTACTCCTGCGACCACTATGTCTATCCATCGCATTTTCTCGGCAATATTATGGATATTTCATTGGAGGAAATGATTTACTCTCCGGCTCAGGTTAAGTTTGGAAACGACAAGTGGGATGCGCTTCCGAAGGTTTGCCGGGAGTGCGATTTCTTATTTGCCTGCAATGGAGAATGCCCCAAGCACCGGTTCATAGATGCGCCGGATGGCGAGCCCGGGCTAAACTACCTGTGTGCGGGCTATAAAAAGTTTTTTGGGCATATCGATCCGACGATGCGGAAAATGGCGGCACTTGTCCAAAAAGGCCGCCCAGCGGCAGACCTTATGGAAAAGGAAGTCGAATCTGCCGACGGCCCAGTGGGGCGCAACGCTCCCTGTCCGTGCGGGAGCGGAAAAAAGTTTAAAAAGTGCTGTGGGAAAATGGAACTATGAGTGAAATAAAAAAAGAACCGATTCTTGTGAATGGCGAAGAAGTGAGCGAGGCGTTGATCCAGCAGGAGTTGCAAATGCTGCGCGAACGCTATTCCTCGGAAATGAGCCATGAGGAGATGGATGAGAAGCAGGCCAAAATCGAATCCGATGCCTGCGAAAACGCCGTGGAACGTGTGTTGCTGATGCAGAAGGCACGCGAAGAGATCGCGGCGGTTCGTCCCGAGGAGATTGAGGCTCGTTTTGCCGCACTCAAGAACCAGCATGGGGGCGATGAAGAGTTTGCTAAGCGCTTCGAGCTTAATACCGAGGATGAAGCTAAAATCAAGGCGGATATCGAGGACGGCGTGCGGTTGGAAAAATATTTCGATGAGATTTGCAAGGCGGTCGCCCGCCCGGGTGAGGCTGATTCGAAGACCTACTACGATGAACATCGGGAAGAGTTCATCGTGCCGGAAAGGGTCCATGCCGCGCACATTGTTCAGCATCCCTCGCCGGACTGTCCGATGGAAAAGGTGTATGCCGATTTGCTGAACGTGCGCGAGCGCTTAAAGTCCGGTGAGGATTTCGATGCCTTGGCAAAGGAATATTCACACTGCGACGATGGCGGCTACGATCTCGGGTTTTTTGCCCGCGGGCAGATGGTTCAATCCTTCGAAGAGATGGCCTTCGCGACACCGATGGGGGAATACAGCGATGTGTTCCAGAGCGAGTTCGGCTATCATATCCTCAAGGTGTTCGACCATAAGCCCGAGACCTGCCGCACGTTCAATGAAGTGCGCTACGATATCGAAAGCATGCTGTTTGATGCGCGTAAGAACGATGCCATCGGGGCGGTTGCCGATGAACTTCGGGTTTCAGCTGATATTCAAAATCTTGAAGTGCTGGAAGCCTAGTCGTGATGAACGGTCTGCTTAATCTTGCATTCATCGGCCCCGGCGGCCCCGAGATTCTCGTGGTTATGCTGGTATTGCTTATGATGTTCGGCGCAAAGGATGCTCCTCGTATTTTGCGTAAACTGAACGAAATCATCAATCAGATCCGCAACACCGCCGACGGCTTCAAGCGTGAGGTGATGTATGGCGATCTCGATAACGAAAAATCCACCTACGAGCCGACGGACAATGCCGATGAGCCAGATGGCTATGATTATGATGGTGAAGAGGACTACTACGATTATGGCGAGGACGAAGGTGACGAGGGTGAGGTTTTCAAGGAAATGGAAGAGCAGCTAGCCGGGGAACAGCCGAAGCCGGATAAGCCGGAGTCGGAACCTATACTTCCCGAAGAAGAGGATGGCGATGCTCAAAAAACTTAAATCGCTAAAAGGGAAATTCCACTACGACGACAGCGAGATGCCCTTCCTGGAGCACCTTGAGGACTTTCGTAAAATGGCCATCCGAACCGTGATTGTCTTGGTGGTGGGCGTGGGGCTGTGCCTCCCGTTCGCCGACCATTTGATTGCTATTCTGCGCGCGCCGGCGGAACCCTATATCGAGAAAAATGCGAAAGAGGTGCTGCGGGGAGCCTCCATGCAGTTGCTGATCCCGGCGGAATCGCTGACGGATGCCGCCGTGATTGCAGGCGCGGACGGAACCAACTACTACAACGTAACGGCGGAGCTAACCGTTCCTGCGTCTGGGAAGTCGAAGCAAGGAGTCATTCGCCTTCAGTTTTCCGAGCCAGCGGCTGCCATCAAGATGTGGCTCACGGTTTCCTTCTTTGGCGGTCTTTTATTGAGCCTGCCAGCACTGGTATTCATCATCGGCTCGTTCATCATGCCCGGAGTACGCGATGTTGAGCGCAAGGTGATCGGGCGCATATCGATCTTTTCCGGAGGCCTGTTTCTGGCGGGGATTGCCATGGGCTACAAAATCACCCTGCCGCTGGCGCTGGGTTTGATGCTGAAAATCGGTGGCTCGCTGGGCGGCGAGTCGATCTGGTTCTACAATAAATACATTGCGTTCGCTCTCCAGTTGCTCCTCGGTTTCGGGATTGCCTTCCAGTTGCCGGTCGTGATTTTGATCATGGGCAAGATGGGACTCGTCAACTCGACGCAACTGCGCGAAAAGCGCCGCCATGTGATTGTCGGGCTATTGATTCTGGCCATGGTTCTGACTCCGCCGGATATCATGACCCAGATGTTGATGGCAGCTCCCTTGATTTTACTCTACGAGTTCTGTATATGGTTCCTTCACTTTAGTGGGAATCGCGCGGTGCCGGTGGAGAAAGAAGAGCCGGAAGACGAATCGACTCCGGACGAGAATGAACCGACATCGGATGAGCCGAAGGTCGATGGGGAAGTTGAAGAAAAAAATCTAAACGAGGAATAAGGTCATGCATGTATTAGGATTTATGGGAATGCCGGGACACATGGAAATCATTCTGATTGTTTTTATCATTCTACTGCTGTTCGGTGCAAAGAAGCTGCCCGAACTCTCGCGCTCACTAGGCAAAAGCCTTGGTGAGTTCAAGAAGGGCCAAAAGGAAGGTACCGAACCGGATAAGGAAGACGATGTCGAGAAAAAGGAAATCATCGATTCCGAAGAGAAGGAAACGAAGGAGTAGGTCGTGAAAAGTGAAGCGTGAGTCGGGATTGGTTTTCGGGAAACAGTCACGCGTCACGCCTCACGCCTCACGCCTCACGATGCTATGAGCGAAAGAAACCACGTTGAACTCACTCCGGAGGAGGATCGCGAAAACACCAAGGCGGTGATTGCGCATGTGATCCCGTTTGCTCTTTGGCTCACCATGATGGTGTGGTTGGGTGATCCGACAGGTTGGAAATATGCCGTACGTTCGTTTGCCGGTCTCGGGCTATTACTGGTGTTCCGTCCGTGGCGCTGGTATCCGCGTATTCGACTAAAGAACATCCCCGCGGCTCTCGGCGTGGGCGTTCTGATCTTCTTTGTCTGGGTTGGACTGGAAACTCCTTGGGTGTCGGAAAACGCGCCTGCAGTTACCGAATGGTACGACCGCCTCTTTGTCGACCTCACGAAGCCCTTTAAATTGCGCGAACTGCACGATATTGGCAACGGAGTTATGATGCCCTACGAGGTAATTAACGAGGGAACTCCGAATGCCGGGCAGCATGTCTACGACCCGAAAACTACGGGATGGTTGAATTTCTGGATGCATATGTTTGGTACCTCCGTCGTCATTGCGGTGATCGAAGAGTTTTTCTTTCGAGGCTTTCTCTACCGCTGGATGCTTGGCAGTCCATTTTTCAAGATCGATGCCGGCAAGTTGCATTGGACCATGTTGCTACTAATCTCCTGCTTCTTCGGGATTGAACATTTCGAATGGATGGCTGGCATTATCTGCGGCATTGCATTCGGTTTGCTCTATATTAAAACGCAGGATATCTGGGCCGCCATCATTGCCCATGGAACCACCAACTTCCTGTTGGGCCTGTATGTGATCAAATACAACGCCTATCAGTTCTGGTAGCCGTATTTTCAATCCTTTGGATCTCGCTCCGGTTTGAATCGATTCCTGTTAAAAACCGCTTGCAAAGGGTAGGGGGCTCAACTATCTTCCTCGCTCCATTTCAGTGCGGAAAGGTGACTGAGTGGCTTAAGGTGCTGGACTGCTAATCCGGTGTAGGACTTGTCCTACCGAGGGTTCGAATCCCTCCCTTTCCGCCATATTGTAATACCCTAACGGGCAGTGATTAACAAAAATCACTGCCCGTTTTTTT
>JAOZKS010000479.1 GCA_029935255.1 Pontiella sp. | reverse complement strand
TCCAAACTACACCGGGGGTCGCACCGAAGCCATTTACCGAGTCGATGCGCCACTCATAGGTGGTATCGTAGCTCAATGTTCCCGGATCAAAACCAGGAAGCGCTTGATTGCCCTGGAGGGTCATGCTTCCGGGTGTGCCGAAGTAGACATCGTAGCTCACGCTGCCTAGAGCTGGCGACCAAGACAGATCCACATCAATCAACTGATCGACGGCCCCGTCTGCTGGAGCCGCACCGCCCACCTGCGCCGGTTTCTCGTTGGCCGCGGTGGTGGTGATTGTAAAGTACCCAGCGTTTTCAGAGACGTTCAACATCGCATTACCGATCGGACGGAAGAGTGTCCCAAAGCGGCTTTCAACTTCAGCAATCGTAGTGAGTCCCGGAGTTGATTTGAAGGTGTAGCTTGCGCCACTTTCCAGGGCGATATACGTCCGGCCGCTTCCTTCATATGCGCTGCCGACTCCATTATAAAGCTCTTCCGAATTCATCGTTCCACCCGAACGGATGATCAGTTGCAAATCAACACTTGTGTGTACAGATAATGCAAGATCGGACGCAATCGTTAGAGTCGCATTGTTTTCCACCGTTCCGGTAAAGATGACTTCCGATAAGAAACTATAACGGGCCAGACCCAGCAGAGCGCTGCTTGAGGAAAGGGTTAATGAAGCTGAATGAACCCCATCACCGACTTGCAACATATGCAACTCTGTTAACGTGCTTTTCTGCCAGAACGTCGCGCTGTTGTAGATTAGAGCGGTCTGTCCGCTGTTCACCGTTATTCGCGGCATATCCGTCGTCCCGTCCGTGGCACCATTGGAAGCCTTGAACATGGGAATATTTAGAGTCGGGCCGTCGGCTTCGAAGAAAATATCCATGTCGCCGTTGAGCCCAACGACTGTACCATTCTGATCCGCCGGGATTCCGTTCGTGGACCAGTTAACGCTATTGCTCCAGTTTCCATCGCTAGCGGCTCCGGTCCAGATATAATCGTTCCATTCGATGGGTGCAATGGCTGGCACCCCTGTGGTGAAGGTCCATACCGGCCCGAGAGTGACCCCGCCGTTGACACTCACAGAGTCAATCCGCCACTGGTAAGTGGTATCATACTCTAGTTCATCTAGGTCGAACATCGAATCGGTTTGACTGCCTCGATACGCCAGCTGACCCGGCGCACCAAAATAGACGTTGTAGCTTTTCGCACCCTCGGCACGTTCCCATGCCATATCGGTTGTCCTGAATATATTTGTGGCATTATTGATCGGATAACTAGTCTTAACCGGAGCGGCTGTGACGCTGTCCCAAGGTTCGACAGGGACTTCTTCATCCCAGGCCACATAAAGTACCGGCTTGGATTCGGTCAGCATGTTGCCATAAGTATTATCTGATTTATACGTTGAGATAAAGAGCTCTTCAGGAGGGGTGCTATCGTTAGACTCTCCGGACATACGAAAGGAATAAGTACCCGTACCACCGTTCTTCACATGATCGGTAAGATCCAGCTCAAACCATCCGACGCTACGGCATGGGATGGTTCCCTCAAAGAGCCCTGCGGCTTCCACGGCGGGCTGGTTATTCCACGTAAGCGCATCGGCACTCCACGATGAATTAACAGCATCCAGAGTGTAGACAGGGCGTCTGTCCCCAGGAGAGTAATGCAACATTCCAGTCAAGTGAATATAAGCAATATCATTGAGGTTGGCCGGAAGGCTCACGTTAAATTTGAGGAACGCATCTTGAGCCGTAGAGGGATCGGACGGCCTGGAAGCACGCATGCTCAAATGTTGATCGGAACTAAAGTTGGTATCCGGCTGGTCATAGCTGGCCACGGCATCCTCGATGACTTCAAACCCATCCCAGCACCGAACCGTCCGTGTTAGGTTGGTGGAGGGAGCCGACTCGCCGGCAAGTGCGAAGGTGGCGCAGATGACCCCGCTGTCAGGAATCGTCACCGTGAGTGGATTTTCAGAACTGATGATCGAACCGATCCATCCGGTAAAAACAGATCCCGGATCCGCAACGGCGGTGAGGGTGGTTGGGTGGTTGACCTGGGCCATGTAGACGCCTTCCAGTTCGGCTCCGAGCGAATGAACCACCTGCCCGTTCCCGAGCGTGGGCAACTCCAGCT